>JBBQGR010000123.1:0-6951 GCA_038323185.1 Phycisphaerales bacterium
TGATGCCAGCGGCAACAACTGGCTCGCCCTCAGCAGCATCAGCGGCGCGACCACCGACGACGGCCTCCTCCTCTTCAACGGCTCCATCGCCATGCGCGAGGGTGTCTCCGCCATCGCTGGCGGCACCGCGATCTTCTTCAACGAGTGGGGCATGGTCCCCAGCGGCAACTGGTGGGCCCGCGGCAACAACGGCGCCAGCAACAACGACTGGGTCGCCCGAGGCGACAACGCGGGCAGCTACGTCAGCGTCGTCGAGACCGATCAGCCCATCCTGACAGGCAGCACCGAGACCTGGGACGATGCGATCTTCTCCGACACCTTCTTCCTCTTCGCCAGCGACAACGCTGGCAACTACGTCGTCGGCGGCGTGACCAACAACATCGATCTCGCCCGTAACGCCGTTCTCGTCTACCGCGGCGCCTTCGGCGAGTTCGAGATCGCGCGCGAGGGCGACACCGTCGATCTCAACGGCGACGGCCTCCTCAACGACGACGCCTTCGTCACCACCTTCAACAACGACGACTGCTTCCTCACCGACGCGGGCCAGTTCGTCTATCAGGCCAACCTCCGCAACGCCGCCGGAGCCGACATCGGCCAGGCCCTCCTCACGATGAACATCCCAACCCCGGGCGCACTCGGCCTGCTCGGCCTCGCAGGAATCGCAACGCTCCGCCGCCGCCGCTGATCCAAGCCAGCGCCGAGAGCACAAAGCCAAAAACGCAAGCGAGGCGAGCCGATGGCTCGCCTCGCTTCATTTTTGCACAGAGCCGTCGAACGTGTCCTCTAACTTTTCACTTTTCGCTTTTCACTTTTCGCTTTCTCTCCCGCCGCCTCACGCATTCGCCATGCGTCCGCCGCTGCGTCGCGTCGCGAGCATGTACCGCTGCAGGTTCCGGCCCGGGCAGGCCGTTCCCTTCAGCTCCTGATGCGTATAGACGCGCGACATCGGCACGCGATAGAGCCGCATCTGGCTCGCGACAAATCCATCGAGCGTCTCGATCTGCTCGCGCGTCGGCGACTGCTGCTCGAAGTTGCCCATGACCATGACGCCCAGGTTGTGCTCGTTGGTCTTGGAGACGTGCGCCCCCTCGATCGAGACCGGCCGCCCCTGCCACACGCGCCCCGAAGGATCAATGATGTAGTGGTAGCCGATGTCCACCCATTCCGAGCCGCGCCGCAGATGCGAGTTGCGGATGCTGTTCAGCCGCGTGATCGACTCGCGCTCGTTCCGCATGCCCGATGAGTTGATCGCGTCGTGATGGACCGTGATCCGCTCCACACCATTCATCGGCTTCGACACGCGCCACTTCGGCTGGGCGTTTGTCCATGCCGTCCGCGGAATCACCACGCCCTGCGGCCCGGCCACGCGCACGTTCGGCTGCGGCGCAGGACTCGGCCACGAAGTGGACGCTGGCGGCGGCGGGATGCTCGAAGCACCCGACTGCTCATAGGGATAGACCGGCCCCGTAAGCTTGCCGCGGCTCGTCTGGCAACCAGACAGAATCGCCAGCGCGCCCAGCAGCGCACCTCCACCCAGCACTTCACGACGGGAAACCTCGCTCATCGTGTGTCTCATCGGTCCCGCCCAGCCCTTTCGTTGAAACACAACCCCCGACTGATCCCAAATCCGCAGAGGTCCCACTCTAGCGCCCCGGCCGGGGCCTTGTCCCTATCGCGCCACGATCACTCCGAGCCTTGGCGGAATGGTCGTGGACTGTGCTCACCCCCGCGCAACCCCCGCGCTCCAGCGGCACCAGATCGCCAGCACCGTCAGCATGTACAGCCGCTGCGAATGGTCGCGCATGCCCTCATCGTGCTCGCGCAACAACGCCGCCACGCGCGGCCGCCGCACCTTCACGCCCAGCACGTCCACCGGAAATGGATCCGTCGCCGCCTCGCCGATCAGGTCCATCATCAGCGTGCGCATCTCACCAAAGTCCGACCGCAGCCACTCCCCCACGGGGATCGCACATCCCATCTTGCGCCGATCCACCACGTCCCGCGGCACGTACCTCGCCGCGACCTCGCGCAGCAGGCCCTTACGCCGCCCGCCCGGGGTCAGCGAGTCCAGCCTCGTCGCCAACGCCGCCCGAACAACCGCCGTCGCGAGCAGCGGCGACCGCACCTCGAGCGCCACCGCCATCGAAGCCGTGTCACTCTTACGCATCAGGTCGCCGGGCAGGTACCACCGAAAGTCATGGCGAGGCGCATCCTCCACCACCATCGGCGGCGGCACCAACGCAGAAGCACCCTCGACCAACTGCTAACGCTCCGCACGGGGGATGATCGCGAGCAACTCCTTATACCCCCCGCGAGCGGCGTCACCAAGCCTAACATGCTTCGACCATCGCGAGGTCGGATGCGCGTGCGCGCCGACCGAGCGCGGAATGCCGCGCAGCACGCCGCCGAACCGCGCGATCCACTTTGCCGCGGCGTGGCGCTCGTACCCCGCGAAGAGCTCATCGCCGCCGTCGCCGCTCAGCGCCACCGGCGCGGCACGCCGCACCGCGCGGCTGAGCCAGTGCGTCGGCAGCAGCGAACTGTCTCCAAAAGGAAGCCCAAGCTGCTCGATCAGCGAGACCAAGTCCGCCGCGGGGCTGGCCTCGCACGCGAGCGTTTCGTGCCGCGTGCCCAGCGCCTTCGCGACGGTCGCCGCGGCCTCGCTCTCGTCATACCGCACGTCGGGCATCCGCACCGTGAAGGTCGAGAGCGAGCCAAGCTCACGCTGCGCCATCGCCGCAACAAGAGATGAGTCGACGCCGCCAGAAAGAAAGCACGCCAGCGGCACATCGGCCTCGAGCCGCGACGCCACCGCCTCGCGCAGCATCGCATCAAGCGAATCGCTCGTGAGCGGAGGTCCATCGCCGCGCCGCGGCAGCTCCTCGAACCCATGCCGCTTCGCGAAGCTGGCGCGCACGCCATCGCCTCGATCGCGCAGCCCGTACCTCGCGACGACGCCGACATCCACTTCTTCAATTCCGTCGAGCATCGGGAGCAGCGAGCCGCCAAAGCGGATCCACTGCGTGACGCCGCGGGACGCTGGCCGCAGCGGACCTTGAACAACGCCCTCGTGGCGCAGCCGCTCGCGCAGCACGATCAACGCCGCCGCGCTGCTCGCGAACGCGTATACACCCGTCGCGAGCTCGGCCTCGTAGAGCGGCTTCTCACCCGCGCGATCTCGCGCCAGCACAAGCTCCGCGCTGCCGCGCTCCCAGATCGCGTACGCAAACATGCCATCGAGCCGCGACGCAAGCCCCACATCACCCCACGCACGCTGGCCATGCAGCAGCACCTCGGTGTCGCTGTGGTCTGTCTCGAAGTGGCAGCCGAGTGACTCGAGCTCACGCCGCAGCGTGCGATGGTTGTAGATGCAGCCATTGAAGACCACCGCGGCCGCATCGTGCGCGCGCCCGGACACTTCCGTCGCCGCCGCAACCATCGGCTGAGCGCCGCCATCGCGGTCGATGATCGAGAGGCGCCGGTGGACGAGCGCAATATCAACGATCGCGCCATCCGCGCGCCGGGCACGATCGCGAAACCGCCCGCTCCCATCCGGCCCGCGATGGGCAATGTGCGCATCGAGCAGATCAAGCCACTGGTCCGCAATCGCCACCCGAAGCGGCAACGCATCGTCGCCGCCTGAGTGAACCCGCAGGATTCCAGCGATCCCACACATCAGCGCACGCTCCGAGGGCTGCCAACGCCCCGATCAACCCAGATCGACCCAGATCGATCGCGATCAGCCGCGATCCGCCTTTGCTCCGTCTGGCCTTGATCGATCTGGCCCGACGATGTCCGCCGCGCTGCTCACGCCCGCTGCACGCTCGGCCCGCAACATCCACATCGTGTGCAGCACTCGCGTGATGGTGATGCCAACTCCAAAGCCGATCGCCGTCGAGGCCTCAAGCCCCCATCCCACGTGCAGCAATCGTTGCTGAAGCCCGAGCGCCGCGATGTACATCACAGGCGAGAGGAGCGCACGCTCGAACTGCACAAGCGTCGCATCTCGCATGAACGTGAGGTCCGCGTACGCACGCGTGGGCGGCACCTGCCGCCGGCGCGGCATGTGGTTCGCGGCCCAGTGCAGCGCGTAGTAGACCAGCACGTCCGCGACAAGATCGATCGCGAACGTCAACCCACCGATCACAAGCTTCTTGCCGATGAAGCGGAAGGGAAGCCCCGGAATGCTGAACTCGTGCCCCCGCACCAGGCTCGTCACGGTCTCGAGTGCGCCCGACCGGTCCATGAGATGAAGCGCGCCGACCGTGACCCCGAGGGCCGCGATACCCGCGGCGACCACGTTCACGTTGACGTTCACGATGCGATAGTCGTACCAGTCCGACAAACGGCCCATGTGTCGCTACGTTAGCGCGGGCAAGGCACCGATGATTCGGAGATCTCGGGCCGTTCCGACAGGCGATGGCGCGAGAGCTTTACCGCCGCGGCGGACCGATCAAAGCCGATGGCGCTACGGCCGAGCGCGGCCGCGGCGACCAGCGTCGTCCCGCTCCCGCAGCATGGATCAAGCACCACGCCGCCGGGTGGGCAGCACGCGCCGATGAGCAGGTCGAGCAGCGCGAGCGGCTTTTGCGTCGGGTATCCGGTGCGTTCCTTCGCCATGTTGTTGAGGCTGGGCACATCGAGCACGTCGGTGGCCTTCTTGGTCTGGCCCATCATGCGGTTGCTCGTCGCGTTGATGCGCGGCGCTTCGAACCAGTACGTTTCGGGATTGATCGCGTAGAAGAGGATGTCATCGTGCTTGCGAGCGAACCGGCGCGGCGAGGAACCGCCCAGGCCATACGTCCAGATGAGATGGTTGACAAAGTGATCGGCACCAAGCAGTTCATCAAGAAGCAATCTCACATGATGGCACGTGCGCCAGTCGCAGTGGATGAGCACGCTCGCCGATGGCTTCATCGCGGGCAGCGTGGCGCGGAGTCTTGCCGCGAGCCACGCGATGTAAGACGCGGTGTCTGGCCATGAGTCTTCGTACGACGCATCGTCCGCGGCGGGCCCGGCGCGCTTTGCCGCGCCCGGCGGCGTGCGCTTGGTTGCGCCCGTGTTGAAGGGCGGGTCGGCGTAGAGGAGATCGATCGATGCCGCGGGAAGGTCGGGCGCGAGCGCGAGCCAATCGCCGTGCAGCACCGACGCGGCTTTACGGTCTTGGCTCACGCCGGCCTGACCGCGGCGCGACCGACGCTGTAGTACGCGAAGCCGTGCTCGCGCATCGTCGCGACGCGATAGAGATTGCGCCCATCGAAGACTACTGGCGAAGTGAGCAGTCCCTTGAGCCGCTCAAAGTCGGGACTCTTAAACTCATCCCAGTCGGTCGAGACCACGAGCGCATCGGCGCCCTTGGCACACTCGTACATGTCATCGACGATCGTCGCGGTCGGCCCGAGCTCGGCGCGGGCGTTCGCGTTTGCGACGGGGTCGAACGCGATGCAGGTCGCGCCGTATCCCGCGGCCTTGCGGATGAGCGTCAGCGCGGGCGCCTCGCGGATGTCGTCGGTGCGCGGCTTGAAGGCGATGCCCCAGAAGGCGATGCGTTTGCCCTGCAGCCCCGCCGCGCCGCCGCCGATGCCGGTCTTGCCGCCGAAGTGGGCGACGATCTTGTCGAAGAAGCGCTCGCGCTGCTTCTGGTTCACGGCGTGGACCGACTTTGACAAGCTCGCCTCGATGCCGCTCTTGTCGCCCATCATGATGCACGCGAGCGTGTCCTTCGGGAAGCAGGAGCCGCCGTAGCCGAGTCCCGGATAGAGGAACGCGTTGCCGATGCGCTTGTCGGAGCACATCCCCTCGCGCACGCGGCCGATGTCGGCCCCGTACGCCTCGCAGAGATTGGCCATCTCGTTGATGAAGCTGATCTTGGTGGCGAGGAAGTTGTTGCTCGCGTACTTCACCATCTCGGCGCTGGGCACGTCCATCAGGAAGATGGGATGGCCATTGCGCACGAAGGGGTCGTAGAGCTCGCGGAACGCCGCGCCCGATGCTTCGTCCTCAACGCCGACGACGACGCGGTCGGGCTTGTTGAAGTCGTTGACGGCGTCGCCCTCTTTCAGGAACTCGGGATTGTCTGCTACCTTGAACGGGATGGCGGGTCCGACCTTCTCGCGGATCCTGTCGCGCACCATCAGTGTCGTGCCGACGGGGACCGTGCTCTTCATCACGATGACCTTGGGCTTCTGGTTGGGGCCGAGGGCCTTGAGCACTTCTGCGATCTCGTCGGCCGCGGCGTGGATGTACTTGAGATCCGTGTGCCCGCGCTCGTCGCTGGGCGTACCGACGCAGATGAAGATCATCTCGGCGTTGGTGTACGCATCCTTTTTGTCGAGCGTAAAGCGAAGGCGGCCAGCCTTGATGTTGCGCTCGAGGAGCTCCTCGAGGCCCGGCTCGTAGATGGGGCACTCGCCCTTGCGCAGGCGCTCGATCTTCTTCGCGTCCACGTCGAGGCAGATCACGTCGTTGCCCGTGTTCGAGAAGCAGACGCCGGTCACAAGGCCCACGTAACCCGTTCCCACCATTGTCAGTCGCATGAAACACTCCCTGCGAGAAGCCCACCCGCCGCGGCCGTATCCTTGCCCCTTCCAGTTCCGTCACGCGCCAGTACGCAACGGCACGTTCTCTGACCACACCCGCGTTCGACCAGATCCCACTCCCCTCGCCTCCGCACACTCCAAACAGATCGACCGAATCAGATTCTAGCCATGCCCACTTCTACCAAAACCCGCGAGAAGTCCCTCAAATCCGCACCCGCACCGCTGACGGCCAAGACCGCCGATCGGCACGTGCTGTACGAGATTGCGGTGCAGTCGCCCGATGCCGAGATGGACTTTGTGCAGGCAACCTTCAAGAAGCTGCGCGGGCGCGCCTGCCGCAGCATCCGCGAGGACTTTTGCGGCACAGGCCACTCATCCTGCGAGTGGGTCGGTCGCGGCGCGGACCATACCG
>JBBQGR010000124.1:0-6934 GCA_038323185.1 Phycisphaerales bacterium
TTGTTGAAGACGAGGGAGTCGTAGAAGGTGTCGTACCACCAGCTGGGCATGTGCTTGACGGCGTCGATGCGGAAGCCATCGACCTTGTGAACATCGAGCATCCACTGCGTCCAGCGGAGAAGGTAGGTCGTGGCGTTCTCGGGGACGGGATCGCCTGCGGTTGGATCGGCGAGGTTGAAGCGGCTGCGGGTGAAGTTGGTGGCGGGCTCGTTGCGCGCGGGGATGTCGCAGGGGGCGGCGAAGATGCCGGTGTTGAGGCCGGGGGCGAAGGACATGCCGGGGTTGGCGACGTTCTCTGTTCCGAGGCCGAGGTCAAAGTAGAAGCGGCGATTCTCGGGGTCGGGTCGGTTGAAGACCGTGCCGGCGGGGATGTTGAGTGGGTTGCCAGCTTGGATGGGCTGGCGGATGAACTGGTTGTTGGTGGAGTGGTTGATATCGATGAGCGCGACGAGGTCGCCCTGCAGAAGGCAGTAGCGCGCCCCGCCGGGATTCTCACTCTGGTAGAACCCGCCCGCGACTCCGGCGTGGAAGTCGCCCCAGTTGTTGGTTGAGGTCTTGAAGGGTGTGTTGAGGGGGCCCATCCAGAAGCCGGGATAGCCGCCTTCGAGCTGGAAGTTCTGACCGGTCTGGCGGCCGGCGTTGTGGTTGACGACCATGTCAACGAAGACGAGTCCGTTGGCGCGGTGGTACTCCTGCACGAGCTCATGGAAGAAGGACTCGGTTCCGTAGGCGGTGGTCGCGCCGGGCTTGCCGAGGTTGAAGCGGTCGAAGGGGTCGTAGCCAGCGGAGTCGCCGTTCTGGTTGGAGTTCGAGGGCGAGACGTAGCCGCGGGAGGTTGGGGGGAGCCAGACAGAGCCGTAGCCCGCGGTGAACCAGTCGCTCATGCGGCGTTCCATGTCCTGCCAGCGGCACTCGAACCACTGGAGCATGACGGGCGGATTCTCATCCCAGGGCTGCCACTGCGCCTGCGCAGTTGAGGTCGAGAGGATCGCGCCAGCGATGGAGGCGAGGGCAAGCGTGCGGCGGATGATGCGGGTGGAACGGAGGGTACGGGGCTGGACGGTCATGGTTATTGGCTTTCTGTCTTGGTGGCGGGAGGAGGTGTGCCGGGGATTGATCGGGAGCGTTCGCGCGGCGCGTGGAGGAGATTTGGAATCGGGCCCCGGCGAGGGTTCATCGACAAACACCAGATACGTCGGCTCGTGTGCTGGTGGATCCCGCCGAGTATGGCTGATTTGGGAGGGTTTGGGAAGAGGTAAATGAGCCTCGCGGGTGGGAAATCGGTGGTCACCAGTGGGATTGTGGGGTTTTTGGTGGCGGGCTGGGGTGTGGGGCTGTGGTGGTGGCGGAAGAGAGTGGGTCCGGGAACAGTGTGCTGCGGGAGGTGGATGTTGCCGCTATCCTGCGCGTTTGACTGCGCCTCTTGTCACGGACTTTGTTCCTGCACACCTCATACGGAAGACTTCCATGCACGATTCGATGCCGAAGACAAGCCATGATCGCGCCCAACCCTGTGGTTCGTTGAGGACTGCGCTGGCGTGCGGCCTGCTTGCGCTTGCGAGCGTGGCGGGGAGCGTGTCCACGGTGATCGCGCAGGCGCCGGAGGTCGCGAGGGCGACGAGCGTCGCGGAATCGCTGGGCGCGAGCACGGTTCGCTTTCATGCTTCGGCGGAGGCTCGCGCGGCGGCGAACCCGAGCTATGCGCTGGCGGATGAGAAGGGCGCGGTCGGGCCTGCGCCGGCCGCGTTCCCGGTGGCGCCGATCTTCGGTGTTGACGATGGGAAGCAGTCAGTGCGAGTCAAGATCACGCCGGGCACCTCGCTGTATGGCACGGGCGAGGTGAGTGGGCCGCTGCTGCGGAACGGGCGGCGGATCGAGACGTGGAACTTCGACGCGTATGGGTATCAGGATGATTCGCCGCATCTTTATAAGAGCCACCCGTGGGTGCTTGCGGTGAGGCCTGATGGGACGGCGTTTGGCGTGCTTGCCGACACGACGTACCGGTGTGTTGTTGATACTGCGAAGGCGAACGCGGACGAGATCCTGTTCATCGCGGATGGGCCTGCGTTTCCGGTGATTGTGATCGATGGCGCGACGCCGCAGGCGGTGGTAATGGAGCTTGGCCGTTTGACTGGGTACATGCCGCTGCCAGCGAAGTGGACGATCGGCTACCACCAGTGCCGGTACTCGTACTACCCCGAGTCGCGCGTCCGCGAGATCGCCAAGGGCTTTCGCGACCGGGACATCCCGGCGGACGTGATCTGGTTCGACATCGACTACATGGCGGGCTTCCGGGTCTTTGCGTTCAATCGCGAGTACTTTCCCGATCCGAAGAAGCTGAATGCGGACCTGCTTGCGGATGGTTTTCACAACGTGTGGATGATCAACCCCGGGATCAAGGCGCGTGACGACGCTTCGGGGACGGATCCTGATGAGGCGGCGATGGCGAAGTGGACTCCGGAGTTCAGGAGCATGATGCGGGCCGAGTGGGCCCGGTTCATTGGCGTGCGTGACTCTGGGCTTGCCAACGATGTGTACACCAAGACCTCCGGAGGGACCGTCTACCAGGGCGAGGTGTGGCCGGGCTGGTGCTATTTCCCTGACTTCACGAGCCCCCGCGTCCGGGCGTGGTGGGCGCCGCTCTATGGCCCCTTCATGGCCGAGGGGATCAACGGTGTCTGGAACGACATGAACGAGCCTGCCGTCTTCAATGTGCAGAGCAAGACGATGCCGGAGAACAACAGGCATGCGGGCGATCCGGCGCTCAAGCGTCCGGATGGGACCGCGCAGGGCGTTGAGGGCGCGGCGGGAGACCATGCGCGGTACCACAACGTGTATGGCATGACGATGGTGAAGGGATCGCGCGAGGGGATTCAGGCGGCGAACCCGGACAAGCGGCCCTTTGTTCTGAGCCGCGCGACGTACATCGGCGGGCAGCGGTACCACGCGGGGTGGTCGGGCGACAACACGGCGAACTGGTTCCACCTTGAGACGTCGATTCCGATGGTTCTCAACATGGGCTTGTCGGGCTTTGCGAACTATGGGCCGGACATCGGCGGGTTCATGGGCGATGGGGACGGTGATCTGTTTGCGCGCTGGATGGGCTTTGGTGCGCTGCTGCCTTTCAGCCGCGGGCACACGGGGAAGGACGCGATCGATAAGGAGCCTTGGGCGTTTGGTCCCAAGGTCGAGGCGACGAGCCGCGAGGCGCTGAAGCGTCGGTATCGGTTGCTGCCATACTTCTACTCGGTGTTTCGCGAGGCGAGCATGACTGGGCTGCCCGTGGCGAGGCCGCTCTTCTTTGCTGATCCCAAGGATCCGGCGCTGCGGAGCGAGGACGATGGGTTCCTGATCGGATCGGACGTGCTGGTGATGGCGCAGGTGATGCCGGATCGCTCGCGAGTGCCCGTCATGCCCAAGGGTGTGTGGCGCGAGTTTGAGGCTTCGACTGATGCGGATCTGCCGCGGCTGTATGTTCGCGGCGGGGCGATTGTGCCGCAGGGGCCGGATATCCAGTTTGTGAATCAGAAGCCGCTGGACCCGCTGGTGCTGGTTGTCTCGCTCGATGACGCGGGGAAGGCGAGTGGCACGCTGTACGAGGACGACACCGACGGGTACGACTTCCAGAAGGGTGACTACCTGCTGACGACGTACGAAGCGACGCGCGGCGGTGATGGGAGCATCTCGATCAAGGTCGCCAAGACCGAGGGTGATCGGGCGCGGCCGGCGCGGAACGTTGTGGTGCGCGTGCTGGGTGAAGGAGGCGCGACGATGGCGGGAACGGGGAAGGATGGGGAGACGATCACGGTGAGGCCTGTTGGGCCGTGATGGCGCAGGCGCGGGAGCAGGCGGCGTGAGTGAGCGGACCAGTGAAGGCGCGGCGAGGGATGAGAGGCCGCGGGAGATCCGGCGGCTGTGTGTCTTCTGTGGCGCGAGCCATGGTGGGCGCGCGGAGTACACGACGGCCGCGTTTGAGCTTGGTCGCGGGCTCGCGGACCGTGGGATCACGCTGATTTATGGGGGCGGGCGCGCGGGGCTGATGGGCGCGGTGGCGGACGCGGCGATTGGCGCTGGGGGGAGCGTCGTTGGCGTGATCACGAGGTTGCTGGAGACGCGCGAGCTTGGGCACGGGGGCATCACGGAGTTGCATGTTGTTGAAACGATGCACGAGCGCAAGATGAAGATGGCAACGATGGCGGATGCGTTCATCGCGATGCCGGGTGGGCTGGGGACACTGGATGAGCTCTTTGAGATTCTCGCATGGGCGCAGCTTGGGATTCATTCCAAGCCTGTGGGGCTGCTGAACACGGCGGGGTTCTTTGACTCGCTGATGACGTTTCTGGATCACGCGGATGGCGAGGGGTTTGTGCGATTGAACCACCGGACGGAGATGGTGGTTGAGAGGGCGGTGCCCGCGCTGCTGGAGCGGCTGGCGACGACGCGGCCACAGGGAGCGCGGTTTCCGGGGTGAGTGAGGGAGGGAGTAAGGGACTGGGGACTTGCAAGGGGAGATGCAGAACTCGGAGATGCGGATGGGATGGAGCAGGTGTGAGCGCCCTTTAAGCCATGGTCGTCTGCGAGCGTTGTGGTGGTCTGACCCGCAGGCCAAGACCACGATCATCTGCCAGAGCTCGGATGATCGTGGCACGGGGTTGACCTAAAGTCGGTTGATGCGATGTGTGATTGTGAGCGTGGGTCGGGGAAGGGGAGGCAGGTTGCACGTTCGCGACGCGTTCACACTGATTGAGCTGCTGGTGGTGATTGCGATCGTTGCGATTCTGGTGGCGATCCTGCTTCCGGCGCTGAGCGCGGCGCGAGAGTCGGGGCGTTCGACCGCGTGCCTTGCGAATCTGCGGCAGATGGGCGTGATTGTGCGGGCGTATGCGGATGATCACAAGGGGCTCTCGCCTGCGCTTGGGCAGCCGTACACGATGCTGCCGAACTGGGCGATGGCTGTGCAGCTTGGCGCGGGGCTTGATCTTGCGACGATCGGCGGATCGCCGCCACAGAGCGTTCTGGTGTGCCCTTCATCGCGTGCGTTCTATGGGCGCGTGATGACGCGGACGTATGGGATCAACGCGACGGGGCACGCTGGATCCCCGGATGATCGTGGCAACTTTGATGATGCCGCCGTCACGGCGCATGTCCGCATGGATGCTGTGGAACGGCCGAGCGAGCGGCCGTTGCTGATGGACACGGCGGCGGTTCGGCCGGGGCCGGACCTGCCCCCGGAAGGTCGGTGCTGGAGTGTTGTGGACTTTCGTGATCCGGCGCACCGGGCTCAGCGGCTGGCGCTAATGCACGCCCGCGGCGGGGCGATGCAGGCTGTGATGCACGACGGATCGGCGCGGCCGTGGCGGCTTGGCCGGGGCGCGGACGGCGTGATTGTGGTGCCGGAGGCGTGGGGCGATCCACTGCCATGATCTGATGTTTTAATATTATACATACCGTATGTGTTACATTGTATTATTTGTGTTGCACTCATGCAAGGGGGAGCCGGAGGTCGAACCGCGCGCCTTGCGGGGCTGGCTCGAGCCTGAGCTCGGCGCCGATCTCGCGGGCCAGGCCCTGCGCGAGTGAGAGGCCAAGGCCAAGGCCGGGGATGGTGCCGGCGGCTTCGCGCGTGCCTCGGACGAAGGCTCGGAAGACTCTGGGTCGCTCGGCGGGATCGATGCCGGGGCCGTGGTCGCGGACCGAGAAGACAACGCCGCTGGAATCAACGTGCGCGATGAGATGGACTCGCGGATCGGTGCTCGCGGCGGCGTACTTGCAGGCGTTGTCGACGAGGTTGTAGAGGATGCGCTCGATGGTGGGCGCATCGGCCGCGACCATTGCTTCGGCGGCGTTGTGGCTTCCTTCGATGCTGACTTCGAGGGCCATGCCTGCTTGCGTGCAGCGCTGCGCGAGGGGGGGTGTGACCTGGTCGATCAGTCGCTGGACGGACTGGAGAGTTCGGACCTGGCCGGGTCGTTTGTGGCCCAGGCGTGCGTACTCGAGGACGCTCTCGACGATGCGAGCGAGGCGCTGCGACTCGGACTTGAGGGTCTGGAGATATGTGGCGCGAGCGTCTTCACCCTGGATCAGGCCGTCGGCGAGCATCTGCGAGTAGAGGCAGAAGGTGGTGAGGGGTGTGCGGAGTTCGTGCGTGACGGCGGAGACGAAGCGGCCGCGGCGCTCGGCGAGCTCCATCGCGGCGCGGAGAACCATGCCGATGGCAAGGATCGCGAGGAGCGAGACAATCCAGGTCATGAGGAGCGTCAGGCGCGCGGGTGACCAGACTGGAACCTGCGCAATCGGGGCTGCTCCGGCAGAGAGTTCGGCGGGGATTCCTGCGAGTGTGCGCGCGAGGAGGGCGGGGTTGGATTCGTCGACGCCCGCAAGGAGAGGGCGGAGCGTTGCGCCCGGCGCGAGGTCGCCGGCGTTGGAGATGAGCATGTTGCGAAGGGCGGGCCAGTCGGCCCAGAAGCCTTGCTCCATGCGCTCGCCCTCGACGACGACCTCTCGCACGAAGATGAGCTCGGGCTCGCTCGCCTTGCCTGTTGTGAACCAGCGCGGCGTGAGACGGCCGACTTCGACCGTCGGTCCCATCGGTGCAAGGGCGAGGAGGTTTGAGAAGCGTGGGGCCGACTGCGCGTCAAGGTTGGTGCCAGCGGCCCCGGGGGCGGAGCTGGCGCCGGCGCCGAACACAAGCTCGTCTGCGCGCGGATGAAGCGTGGAGGTGCCTGCGGCGTCTTCATCCTTGGATCTGGTGGTGTCGCCTGCGGCGGACTTGGCCTCGGCTAACTCGGCATCACCGGGTTTGGAGTCGGTCGAACTGGATTGGCTCTTTGCAAGCTCTGTGGAAGTGTCGTCGTCGCGGCGAGGGGGGTCGTTCGCGGCTGGTGGTGTCGCGGACTTTTCGTGCGATGTGGCCGCGCGTTGATCTTCGGCGGGG
>JBBQGR010000125.1:0-6891 GCA_038323185.1 Phycisphaerales bacterium
GCTCGTCCGTGTGCGTGAGCAGGATCAGGTCCGCACGCGCGCCCGGCGCGACCCTCGCGCGATCATTCAGCCCGAGCACGTGCGCCGCGTTCACCGTCGAAGCGATGATCGCCTCTGAGGGCGTGAGTCCGCAGTGTCGCACCGCCGCGGCGATGGCAAGCGGCATCGAGCGGCTCGGCGCCGAGCCCGGATTGAAGTTGGTCGCAATCGCCGCGCTTCCTCCCGCATCCACAAGCCGCCTCAACCGCGCAAAGCGTCCATCCAGGTGCAGGCCACAGATCGGCAGCGCGACGCCAACCGTGCCGCTCGCGCCGAGCGCATCAAGACCCGCGTCCGTGCTCGCCTCCAGATGGTCAACACTCACAAAGCCTCGCGCGGCCGCCGCCCCAATCATGCCCAGTGGATTGAACTGATCCGCATGCACGCGGCACCGATGCCCGAGCGCCGCCGCAGCCTCAAAAAGCCGCAGCGATTCCGCGAGCGACCACGCACCAACCTCGCAGTACGCATCGATCGTGATTGCCGGAAACTCCGCGTGTACCGCCGGCAGCGTCTCCGTGATCGTGCGCTCCACAAAGTCGCCCTGCGCCGCATCGATCGCGTGCGCAATCAGCGCGGTCGAGATCACCGTCGCATCGCACGCGTGCGACGCATCGCGAATCGCGCGCAGCATCGCAAGTTCCGCCGCGGTCCAGAGCCCGTATCCGCTCTTGACCTCCACGGTCGTCGTGCCCCCATCAACGAACGAGTCCAGCCGCTCATGGAGGGACTCGGCGAGTGCAAATCGGCTCGCCTCGCGCGTGGCTCGCACCGTCGACATGATCCCGCCACCAGAGGCCATGATCTCAAGGTACGTCGCGCCGGCGAGCTTGCGCTCCCACTCATCAAGCCGAGATCCCGCGAAGCACGCGTGCGTGTGGCAATCAACAAATCCCGGCATGAGCACGCGTCCGCGCGCATCAAGCACTTGGTCCGCGCGGCTCGGCCGCACATCAGCCCCGACCTCCGCA
This sequence comes from Phycisphaerales bacterium, assembly GCA_038323185.1. Lineage (GTDB taxonomy): Bacteria > Planctomycetota > Phycisphaerae > Phycisphaerales > UBA1924 > JBBASU01. The sequence goes on from JBBQGR010000125.1 coordinate 1,011, forward strand.
ACGCGCCCATCATCCCCGACGCGCACACTCGCACGCTCCATCACACCAAGCTCACGCATCGCCCCGCCGCGCCGCGCGCCAGCAGCGCCGTTGTTCCCGCCCGGCGAAACAAGGCTCAGCACGCGCGCGTTGACGATGACAAGGTCGTGCATGCAGTTCGCCTCAGTCCGATTCCCGCTGCATCAGCGGCCCAAGGCGCAGGCCCATCAGCGCGTGCAAAAAGAGATGCGCCGCAACCCGCGCCGTCCGCCCCTGCTCATCGTGCGCCGGGCACAACTCCATAAAGTCCAGACAACGCAGCCGCGGATCAGACGCCACGATGAACACCGCCCGCGCCGCCGCCCGCACGTCAACCCCCGCCGGATTCAGCGCCGACACGCCCGGCGCATACGCCGCGTCGAGACAGTCCATGTCAAAGGATGCGAAGAGGTTGCTCGCCCCCGCCAGCGGCGCAAGCAGGCTCGGTCCGCGCGACTCGGCATCCTCCAGATCGAGATGATCGGCCCAATCATCATCCGCAATCTCGCCGCCATTCTCGATGAACCACGTCACATGCTCACGCGCGTTCACCAGCGGATTGAAGCCCGCCACCAGCAGCGGCCCGACGCCGCACTCTTCCACCAGCCTCCGAAAAGGCATCCCACTGCCGATCCCCTCACGCACATCAAGATGCGCATCAAAGTAGATGCCCGCAAGCGACTCGTGCCGCGCCGCAACCGACCGCACGAACGGAAGCGTCAGGTCATGCCCGCCGCCGATGGCAATCGGAAAGAGCCCAAGGTCCAGCAGCGCGCCCGCGGCCTCGCCCACACGCCGGTGAGTCTCGAGCAGCGCCGCCTCCGTGTGGCCCGGCGCGGGCTCAACATCACCCGCGTCAAACACCCGAGGCCACGCAAAGCCCTGAGGCTGCGCCACGCCGTACCGCGCTAGCGCTTCACGAAACGCTCGCGGACCCTCACGCGCGCCCGGCCTCCCGCCGTTCAGCCGCACGCCCGTGTCATCGGGCAATCCCAGAATCGCCACGCGGCACTCAATCGGCAGCGCAAGCTGCACATGTGCCGCCAGCCGCGCCGCAGGAATCTCGGCCGGATACTCCGGCAGCGTGCAATGTGGAATGCGACTCGTCACGTTCTCAGGATACCACACCCGCGAGCGCGGCCAAACCCGCCCCCATCGCCACTTCAGCCCCCAACCTTCGGCGTCTCCGCGCTCACACGCCGCGCCAGCCACCGATCCACAAGCTGCACCACATCTTCATGCAGGTCCAGCGCGGCCTGGTTCGCGTTTCCACCCTCGATGTTGTTCACCATCACGCTGAACGCCACTCGCCGACCCGACTCCTTATTGATCACATATCCCGACAAGCACCGCACGCCTTTGATGAAGCCGCTCTTGGCGTGCAGGCTGTTCTCGAGCTTCGTGTTCTGGAACCGCCGCCTCAGCGTTCCCTGCCCGGGCACAGCCATCGACGCGATGTACGCATCACGCGTGGTGTCGTTGCGCGCCAGCAGCGTCAGCCAGCGCGTGAATGTCGTCGGCGTCACAAGGTTCTCGCGCGAGAGCCCCGAGCCATCAGAGATCGTCGTGCTCGACGCCGCCTCGGGCCCGAGCTTCTCTGACAGCACCATCCGCATCACCGTCCGGCCATTCGCCCACGAGCCACTCTCGCGCGTCACGTCATGCCCGATCCGCTTCAGAATCGACTCCGCGTAGAGATTCTCAGAGTCAGAGTTGCACCGGTGCAAAACCTCCTCCAGCGGCGTCGAAACGACCGCAAGGATGCGCCCCGGACCCTCAAACGTCTCCTGCTCGCTCGCCAGCCGCACGCCCCCAGGCATGTTCCCGGTCCGACCCTGCGCCACGCGCACGCCCGCCGAAGCAAGCTTGTCCGACAGGACCTCACCAAAGAACGTCGCGGGATCGTTGACCGTTACCTCAACGCCGACCGTCAGCGGGCTCCGAACCTCCCCCTGCACCGTGAACGTGTTCGCATCCGACTCGCGAGTGATCCACACCGCGCTCTTCCCATCTCCCACCGTCTTGGCCCGGTTCGTGATCCGAAGCCACGGCGCCTCAGGCTGCAGCGCCAGCGTCGGCGCCGAGCCAATCCCCTGCGGACCCGGCCTCGGGAAGACAAGCAGCAGGTTGCCATGGAAATTGACGCCGCTGATCTGCGCCGCGTACCCGCGGTTGGCCTGCTCAACCGGCCAGCTCGGATGGAATCGCTGACGATCAAAGACCCGATCATCAATCACCAGTTCCGAGGCCGACGTGATCCCCGCCTTCTGAACGCCCTTCACCATTGCGCCCAGAACATCATCAACACTCAGCCGCGGCTCCATCGCCGAGAGCACCACCGGATCCGCCAGCGCCGGATCGCCCGAGCCCTTGATCACCAGCCGATCCTGATACTGAACAAGCTCCGTGCGAAACTGAAACTCAGGTCCCAGGACCAGCAGCGCCGCGCCGCTCGTCAGAAGCTTCATGTTCGAGGCCGGAGTCAGCGGCGTATCAGCCTTCAGCTCACCCAGCACGCGCCCCGTCTCCGCATCGCGCACCGAGATCCCAACCTTGGCCGATGGCCCAAGCTTCGCATTCGCGACAAGCCGCCGCAGATCTTCCGACATCACATCCTGCGCCCGCGCCAGCGTTCCCGCGGCACAAGCAACCAGCAAGCCCACGCAAGCAAGCCCGCGCACGCCCCTGCCCCGCATGCCGAACACGCCACCACTCAACGTCTTTGATGTCATTCGCCGCGTCCTCTCGATGTCGCCTCGCCGCGTTGCCCGTCGCCACCTCCCGCGGCCAACTTCATCGTCCACTCAGGCCCGCACGCTGCACTTCGAGACGAGCTTCATGGCTGGCACACCCAGCACGTCCAGCATGGCCCTCCTTCTTATTACGCCCAGGCCTCCTCTCCGCCGCGGCTACCCCCGGGCCGCCGGCCCAGTTCCCCGAGTCCGATGCTCACACACCATCAGAATCTCATCTGCCTGCGCCTTCCCCTGAAGGTCCCACTTCGCCCAGCGCGATCCATCCACCACCGGCGCGTGCGCCAGCCCATCCCGAACAAACCGCGGCAGCTTCTTCAGCGGCAGCGCCGTGATCATTTCATCCGGCAGCACCAGCGTCAGCACCAGCTTTGCCGGGTCAGGAACAATGTACGCCCACGGCCGTGCCTCCCCCTCGGCCTGAAACACCAGCGTCCACTTCCAAACCCCGCACCAAGCCACCATCTCCTTCGCACCCAGCGTGATCAGCCGACCACGCACATGGTCCGCAACGCCCCCAAGCTGCTTTCCGAGCGCGCCGACAAGCTCCCGGGCCAGCGGCTCCCGGAAACGATCCGACCAAACCTTCTTGTCGTGCGATGGTTCCACCGTCGACGTCACCTCCGCCGGCACTTCCTGTTCGATCATGCCGATTGTTTACCGCACGTGCCTCAGGTTCCATAGACTTCCCAAAGAGAAGGAGCCGCGCCGCATGTCCCAGCCGGACTCGACCATGGATCTCGGACCAATGAACCTCGCCTCGTGCAGCGCGCTGCTCGTGGACGACCACCAGCAAAATCTCGAGCTGCTCCTGGCATACCTCGAAGATCTCGGCTGCGAGCTGCGCACCGCGGCCGACGGCGCCGAGGCGCTCGCCCAGGTCGCCGCCAAGGCACCCGACATCATCCTCCTCGACATCATGATGCCTCGCATGAGCGGCTTCCAGGTCTGCTCAAGGCTCAAAAAGGACCCCGGCACGCGCGACATCCCCATCGTGATGGTCACAGCCCTCAACGAGGTCGCCGATGTCGAGCGCGCTGTCGAGTGCGGCGCAGACGACTTCGTCACCAAGCCCGTGAACAAGCTCGAGCTCGTCACACGCGTCCGGTCCCTCCTGCGAGTAGCCCTCCTCCAGCGACGCCTCCGAAAGACCATCGCCGAACTCCGCCGCATCGACCCTTCCTCCAGCGGCGCACTCTGAAGGCACTTCCTCCGCTCCCGCCCATCCCGCCCCAACGCCGCCGGCCACACAGTTGAACGACGCACTCGACTCCCGTTCCACGCGCTCCCTCCGCGGCCTTCCCGCCCGGGCGTTTCGCTCGTTCCTGCCCTCATCAATCCCCTACCTCTCTCGCCGCAGCTACGCCCTCGAGCTTGGCTCCACCACGGCTTTCGCCTTCGCCCTCGCGCTCGTTGAAGGCGGCGTCGTCGCCGTCTTCGCCAAGCAGACCTTCACCGGCATCGTCCCCGAGGCCCGCCTCAACTTCGCCGTCGCCATCCTGGGCGCGATGGACGCGATGGCCAACATCCTGAGCTTCCTCTGGAGCCCGCTCGCGCAGGGCGCCCCCAAAGTCCGTTTCGTCAACGCGCTCCAGGTCTGCGTCATCGCCATCATCGCCTGCATGGCCGCCCTCCCCACCACCGAGCCGGGCCTCTACATCCTGATCCTGCTCGTCCTCACCGCACGCTCCTGCTGGTCGGGCATCATCACCGTGCGCCCCACAATCTGGCGATCCAACTACCCACGCCACCTCCGCGCTGGCATCATCGGCCGCTTCTCTACCGTTCAGGTCATCGTCGTCGCGTTGGTTGGCCTCTCGCTGGGCGCACTCCTCGACGTAAACGCCGAGAGCTTCCGCGTCACAGTCCCCATCCTCTGCGTCATCGGCCTCAGCGCGGTCTGGTTCTTCTCAAAGCTCCGCGTGCGCCGCGAGGCCGACCTTCTTCGCAACGAGCGCGGCGGCGAGGGAGTCCTCCCGCCATGGAAGGGGCCGCTCGTGGTCTGGCGCGTCCTCCGCCAAGACCCCTGGTACACCAAGTTCATGCTCTGGATGTTCGTCCTCGGCACAGGCAACCTCATGGTTGTCCCCATCCTGGTCATCACGCTCCGCGAAGAGTTCAACCTCTCCTACTTCTGGTCGATCCTCATCAGCAGCGCAGGCCCTCTCTTCATCATGCCGCTGGCGATCCCGATGTGGGCCAGAGTCCTCGACCGCGCCCACGTCGTCCGATTCCGCAGCATCCACAGCTGGGTCTTTGTCCTCGCCTCTGTCATCTTCTTCTTCGGCTCACTCTTCCACCGCGTCGAGCTCATGCTCCTGGGCCAGCTCACCATGGGCTTCGGCTACGCCGGCGGCACGCTCGCCTGGAACCTGGGCCACGTCGACTTCTCCCCCCCCAGCCAGACCAGCCAGTACATGGCCACCCACGTCACACTCAACGGAATCAGAGGGCTCCTGGCGCCACTCATGGCCGTCTCAATCTTCGAGGGCGTCAAAGCCGCAGGAGGCGACAACCCAGGCGCCTGGGTCTTCGCCTGCTCACTCGTGCTCAGCCTGATCGGCGCGATGGGCTTCGTCCAGCTCAGACGCCAGATGGGCAAGCTAGCCTTACAGATCCGACGCGACCGCTGAACAAGCAAGCGCACAAGCAGCAAGTCCCAAGTAGCACCAGCGCAAGTAGCACCGGCCCCCCGGTCGGTGTCTTCCCTCCACTCCCTCTCTCAATTCGCCTCCCCAGTGCCCAGTCCCTAGTGCCTTCTCAAACAATCTCACCCCTCCAACCACCCCTGTGCGCAAAGACACTGTCCATCGCACGATTTCCCTTGAACCCCACCAACCACACGCCAAACTACGCGCATGACCAGAGCAACAACCACGAAAACAACACCCGCCCCACTCGCCCTCGACGACCAAGCCCTTCTCGCCACCTGGTTCGACTCCACCGACCCCATCACCGAAATCTCCCGCCAGCACAACATCTCCCTCCGCCAAATAGCAGCCTGGGCCAAGCCCTCCTCGCCACGTGGTTCGACTCCACCGACCCCATCACCGAAATCTCCCGCCAGCACAACATCTCCCTCCGCCAGATCGCAGCCTGGGCCAAGCGCC
>JBBQGR010000126.1:0-6845 GCA_038323185.1 Phycisphaerales bacterium
TCGCGCTGGCTGCCGCCGATGATCTCTCCAACACCCGGCACCAGGACGTCCATCGCCGCGACGGTGTCCCCCGGTGCGCCATCCGTCCCCGGCGGGTTCAGCCGCATGTAGAAGGCCTTGATCTGCTTGGGATAGTTCATCAGGATCACGGGCTGCTTGAAGTGCTCCTCCGTCAGGTAGCGCTCGTGCTCGCTCTGCAGGTCCGTGCCCCACTTGATGGGATACTCAAACTTCTTCCCACCCGCAATCGCCTTCTCCAGGATCGCAATCGCCTCTGTGTAGGGCAGGCGCCTGAACGGCGACTCCACCACATTCTTCAGTCGCGCAATCAGCCCCTTCTCGATGCGCTCATCAAAGAACTTCATGTCATCGCCGCGCCGCGTCAGCAGCGCATCAACGAGATGCTTGATGAAGTCCTCCGCCAGCTCGCTGTCTTCCTTCAGCGTCGCAAACGCGATCTCCGGCTCGATCATCCAGAACTCGGCCAGGTGGCGGCTCGTGTTGCTGTTCTCGGCACGAAACGTCGGCCCAAATGTGTACACGCGCGACAACGCCGACACATACGTTTCAACGTTCAGCTGCCCCGACACCGTCAGATGAGCAGCCTTCCCAAAGAAGTCATCGGCATAAGGGTTCTCAGCCGCCCCCGTCGCGCGCTGCACCGGCTTCCCCTCAGTGCCCAGTCCCCGATCCCCAATCCCTACCTGGTCCAACGTGCTGACCCGGAACATCTGCCCCGCGCCCTCGCAGTCGCTGGCCGTGATGATCGGCGTGTGCACATAGAAGAACCCGCGCTTGTCAAAGAACTCGTGCATCGCCATCGAGAGCGCGTGCCGCACGCGCGCCACAGCGCCAAACGTGTTGGTCCGCACGCGCAGATGCGCGTTCTCACGCAGGAACTCCATCGTGTGCGCCTTGGGCTGGATCGGATAGTGGTCCGGATCCTCAACCCACCCAATCACACGCACCGCGCCCCCCTTCGCAGGGTCGGCGGAGATCTCAATCCCACCCTTGGGCGTAGCGACGACCTCGCCATCACACTCAACCGAGCAGTGCGTCGTCAGCTTCGAGATCTCGCTCGCGTAGTTCGCCAGAGAGCCCGGCGCCACTACCTGGATCGCATCAAAGCAAGTCCCGTCATGCACATTGATGAACGAGAGCCCGCCCTCGGCCTTGCTGTCACGCCGCGTCCGAACCCACCCCTTCACCGTCAAGCGAGTCCCCACCCGCGCACGAAGCGCATCGCGAACCTGCATCCAACCACCACCCGCCGCGCCACCACTCGAATCGCTCGACATAAAAGGCTCTCCACCGCGGCGATCAGGCCGCGAAGAGCAATCGTAGCGGATTGTCGGTCCCCTCTCTTCTTCCCCTTCCCAATCTTGTGGGGCGAGCGTCCCGCCCGCCTCTTCCCAACCTCCGCTCCCTCCCTATCCCCAGTACACTCGCCCACCGATGCGCCTCTCCCTCGCCGAAATCCGCGCCAACGCCATGCGGTTCGCCGCCGATTGGGCCGACGTCGCCAGCGAACGCGCCGAAGCCCAATCCTTCTGGACCGACCTCTTCTCCGTCTTCGGCATCAAACGCCGCGCCGTCGCCTCCTTCGAAGAAAAGGTCAAAAACCTCAAAGGCGCGCACGACCGCATCGACGTCTTCTACGCCGGTGTCATGATCGGCGAGCACAAGTCCCGCGGCCAGGACCTCTCCAAAGCCGCCACCCAAGCATTCGACTACATCCAATCCCTCCAGCGCCAAGGCCGCGAGTCCGAGATCCCCCAGTTCATCGTCGTCAGCGACTTCCAAACCATCGTCGTCTACGACCTGGACCGCAAGGACTCCGGCACTCCAGTGGCCACCTTCAGCACGGCAAAGCTCTACGAAAACACCAAGCACCTCGGCTTTCTCTCCGGATACACCACCAAGCCGGTAGACCCCGAAGATCCCATCAACATCGAGGCCGTGGAAGTCCTCGGCAAGCTCCACGATGCGCTCGAAAGAGGCGGCTACAAGGGCCACAACCTCGAACGCTTCCTTGTGCGCGTCTTGTTCTGCCTCTTCGCCGACGACACTGGCATCTTCCCCGCCGAAGAGTTCAAGGCCCTCGTCAAGCAGTCCCGAACCGACGGCAGTGACATAGGCTCGCTTCTCGCACGCTTCTTCAAGGTGCTTGACTCAGAGAAGAACAGCCGCCCCGCCAAGATGCCCGAGGAGCTCCGCGAACTCCCGTACGTCAATGGCGCGCTCTTCCAGGAAGACTTGGGCTTTGCCGAGTTCGACGGCCCCTCCCGCGATGTGCTGATCAAGTGCTGCGAGTTCAACTGGTCTCGCATCAGCCCCGCCGTCTTTGGCTCGCTCTTTCAGTCCATCATGGCGGGCGAGAGCGGAGCCAAGAAACGTCGCCAGATCGGGGCCCACTACACCAGCGAGCGGGACATCATGAAGCTGGTCCGGTCCCTTTTCTTGGACGATCTCAAGGCCGAACTAGACGCGGCGGGCAAGGACAAGAAGAAACTCGCGGCTTTTCAGGACAAACTCGCCGCGCTGCGCTTCCTCGACCCCGCCTGCGGCTGCGGCAACTTTCTCGTGGTCACGTACCGGGAGCTGCGGCTCCTCGAACTCGAAGCCTTGCTCCGCCTCTACGGCGGCAAGCACGATGCCGAACGCCTGCTGCTGGACTCGCTGCTGAAGGTGGATGTGGACCAGATGCACGGCATCGAGATCGAGGAGTGGCCCGCGCGCATTGCCGAGGTGGCGATGTGGCTCATCGACCACCAGATGAACCAGAAGGTGGGCGAGGCCTTCGGCGCGCCGGTGCTGCGCTTGCCGCTCAAGAAGAGCGCGAAGATCGCGGTGGCCAACGCGCTGCGGATCGACTGGAACGATGTGCTGCCCGCGAAGCGGTGTTCTTTCGTGCTGGGCAACCCGCCATTTGTCGGCAAGAAGGAGCAGAACCCCGAGCAAAAGAGGGATATGGCGATAGTGTGGGGCGACCTGAAGGGGTCGGGCACACTCGACTATGTGACGTGCTGGTATCGAATGGCGGCGAACTACATGAAAGGTACCCAAGCCGCAGCCGCCTTTGTCTCGACCAACTCGATCTCGCAGGGGGAACAGGTCGGCATCTTCTGGAAGTCTCTCTTCGCTCAGGGCGTGAGCATTCAGTTTGCCCACCGGACCTTTGCATGGACGAGTGAGGCGCGGGGCAAGGCCCACGTGCACGTCGTCATCATCGGCCTGAGCCACATTCAGCGAAAGCCCAAAGTTATCCATGACTACGACAAGAGCACGGAGCCGACGACAACGGCCGCCGCGAACATCAGCCCCTATCTCGTCGCCGGGCCCGACATCGCGATCGTCCGAGCCGATACACCCCTGAGCGAAGGCGCGCCCGACATGACCAAGGGCAGCGAAGTGACCGACAACGGTTATCTACTGATGAGTGAAAAGGAGCGCAAGGCGATCGCCCAAGTGTGCCCGGGTACAGGGGCGTTCCTCCGCAGGTTCGTCGGGGGTGAAGAGTTTCTCAACGGCGACATCCGCTATTGCCTCTGGCTTCGTGATGCCGCTCCATCTGAGTTTCGTAAGTGCGAACCTATCCGTACTCGGCTGGCCGCGGTGCGTGAGTTTAGGTTAAGAAGTCCGAAAGCCCGCACGGTCGACCTCGCGGAGTCTCCGTACTTGTTTGGTGAGGATCGTCAACCCAGCAGCAAGTACCTGCTCATCCCCAAGGTCTCCTCGGAGCGCAGGAACTACATTCCCATTGGCTTCATGCCGCCTTCAACCATTGTCAGCGGGAGCGCGCTCGTCGTCCCGGGCGCAACCGGGTACCACTTCGGCATCCTGTCGTCATTGATGCACATGGCTTGGATGCGACATGTCTGCGGACGGCTGGAGTCGCGTTACCAGTACTCGGTCAACATCGTCTACAACAACTTCCCTTGGCCCCAAGATGTAAGCGACAAGCAACGCACCACAGTCGAAGCCGTCGCACAAGCCGTGCTCGACGCTCGGGCCGAGTTCAAGAGTCAAACTCTCGCCAACCTCTACGACCCCCTCGCCATGCCCAAGGCCCTGCGCGATGCCCACAAGGCCCTCGACCGCGCCGTCGACAAATGCTATCGCCCCGCGCCCTTCACAAGCGAGCGCCAGCGCGTCGAGTACCTCTTCGAACTCTACCAAAGGCTTGTCACTCCTCTGACCGCAGCGCCCTCGAAGAAGCTGCCGCGACGCTGAACTCGCCCACCTCCCTTCTCCCCCCCACACATCCGCCCCCTCAAACCGCCCCCGTGCGCAAAGTGGCCGTTCATCGCACCATTTCTGTTGCCCACGCTCCATCACAAGCTAGTCTCCGACTATGGAGACCAATCAAAGCCCAAACCACCTGTCCGCGTTCGAGCACAACAACCCCTTCAGCCCCGGCGGCGGCCCCAAGCCCCGCCCGCCCCGCAGATCTTTCGACGTCACCAACGCCGCCGCCGCTTTCCTGAACGCCGAACTCTTCGGCCAAGGAGCCGCCGGAGCCACAGGCCGCAGCATCCGCGAGGTCGCCGTCTGGGCCAAGGACAACGCCCGCCTCCTGAACGCCATCCACGATCTCTGCCGCTTCCGCGCCCGCCTCCTCGCGGCACGCGCCCTCCCCGGCGTCCTCGACACCCTCGACAACACCATGCGGACGCACGACCACGCCAGCGAACGCCGCCGCGCCGCCACCAAACTCTTCGAAGCCTTCCTCAAACTCTCCCCGGACCCAAGCCCGCCCCACAGCATCGACCCGCCACCAAGGCACCCCGGCCAGCCCCTCAGTCCAGACCAGCAACCGCCCCACGACCCACACACCTGCCGCGCACCAACCACGCCCAGCGTGCCCCGCGAGCCCGATGCGCATGACGGAAGCAATGATCGTGGCAAACGTAGGGTCAACAACATAAGTAACATAAAAAGCAATACGTCGCTACCACCAATCGCACCCGCACCACCCGCCGCCCAAAGCGCAGCGCGCCACACCAGCCTGCACCCTGAAGACGCGCAGCCGCCGCCAACATCATCAAGCCGCTGCCAAGGCGCCAAAGAGGCGGCCCCGCCCAGTCACTGGCGAAGTCACCTCTCGACACGCAGCATGCTCAAAAGCTGGCCAGCATCGCGCCGCCGATCCGGGCCTCAGTCCTGCGCCGGTCCAAGCAGCACCAATCCGCGCCGCAGCACCACGCGATCCTGGATCCCGCCGCGCTCGCCCGCCTCAACGCGCACCACAAGCCGCCGCGCTTCATCCGCGCTTCGCGCCGGACCTACCGCCAGCCGCACCGCCGCACTCGGCGACTCCTTCGTCAGGCGATGCTCAACCGCGCTCGCGTCGTCGCCCGCAATCTCAACCCGCACCACGCAGTCGCCAAAGACGCGCGCCGACTCGGGCAACTCAAGCCTCATCGAGACATGGCTCGCGCCAGCAGGCAGCACCCACTCCGCCGTCATCGGTCCAGGCAACTCAATATCCGGCGCGCCGAGCGCAACGCCTCGCGCGGTCCCAACAACCAGCGGCGGGGTCCATCGCCGCGTCGTCGTCTTCTCTACCCGCGCCGTCAGCGAGCCGAGCGCAACCAGCCGCGACGCATCAAACGCGAGTGCCTCAATCTCATCAAGCTCGATCGTATCAACGCCAACCTCGTCAACACCAACCTCATCAACACCACGCGGCGACGACTCACTCGGACCCGCGCGTTCGATCCACGGCCCATCAAAGCCGATGCCGATCCTCTCACCCGTCCCCGCCCGAAGCGCGGCACGCGCCACAGTCCCGTCGCTCAGCCACACGCGCGCACCCGCCGCCCGCGCCGCAGGGCTCGCAACCGCGATCGTCGCAACTCGCGCGAGATCAAGCGACCGCACCTCACCACCAGAGTCAATCCGCACGACCGAGCCCGACACCGACTCAACAAACCCGCCCAGCACATCCCCGTTGATCAGCACCACCCGGTCCTCGCTGGCCCTCTCGGCCGCCGCCGCGATCTCGCGCGACAGCCGCTCGGCTCCCTTCGCATTCACCACGATGCGATGCACACCTTCAAGATCAATGAGCACCGCGCCCCACAGCCGCGCACTCCAAGCCACACGGTCCGCGGCAAAACCAGCACCCATCGTCGGACCGCCCGGGAACACCTGCCCATCTGCCAACTCGATCCAGCCGCCGCTCGACTCCGCCGCGCCAGCACCATCGCGCCGCGCGGCCCCGACTCCAGCGCGCAACTCTCGCACCGATCCAGCAAGCACCGGCACAATCGCAATCACATCACGCACAGGAATCAAAACCTCACGCTGCTGACCACCTCGCGCGCCAGGCTGACCCAGCGGCCGAAACCTTACTTGATCACCGCCAGCCGAAGTCGCAAACGAAGTCACAAGCCCGGCCCGCTCCTCAAGCCCCGCGCCGATCAACACCTGCGGCGCAAGCGCACGCTCCGCCGCCAGGGGCGCGATGGCCCCGCCGCTCGACTCGGGCTGAATCACCTCGCTCATCGCCGTCCGGCCCGAACAGACCGTCCCCGCAACGAGCGACAAAGCAGCGGCCGCGCCGACGCGGGTCCAATCACGGATGAACACACATGTACTCACGAAGGTTAAACTCACTTCTGGAAGATCGGCAAGTATCGCTTCGGCATTTGCAAGATGATGAGAGACATTCCGGTCCCATAGTCTTCGCCCACGCTGGCATCCTGCCAGACACCCCCCGGCGTCTGCGTCGCGATCAGCTCGCGCCTGATCGCTGGCCACCAACGCTCCCACGTCGGGCCGCCCTTGAGAAACGCCGCCTGAACGGCGTAGTAGTGCCCGTAAAAGTAGTGGATTGCCTG
>JBBQGR010000127.1:0-6844 GCA_038323185.1 Phycisphaerales bacterium
GTTGTTGATGTTGTTGATGTTGTTGATGTTGTTGATGTTGTTGATGTTGTTCTGGTTAATGGTGATGTCGCCGATGTCGATGTCGACATCAACATCGCCGTGTCCGCCCCAATGGCCAAAGCCGCAGCCATTGCATCAGCCGCCGCCGTACCAGTCGCAGTCCATGTTGTTGCCGATGATGATGCCCGCGGCGATACCGACCCCGAAGCCAATCACGCCCACCGCGACTTCATTGGAATTATCGACGTAGACGATGCTGGGCTGATACGTCGGAACATAGATGATGTCGGGCTGCCCGGGCATTTTGATGATCGTAGCGCCCTGAGCCTGCATCACCTGCTGCTGTGTTGTCTGCGGTGCGCCATTCGCACACGCACGCGCCCGAAGACGCTGAACCGCAGCCATGGCGTCCTGCGACTGCGGGATGAAGGCCTCGCCAACGGCAGCGGTCCACTTCGGATACCGCGTCAGCATCGTGGCCGCGTCGAGGATCTTCGCGATGGCCTTCACGGAAGGTTCCCAGGGCGCGGCATCAATGATCGCCGCGTTGCCGCTGGCACCAGCCGCTTCCGCCAGTTCAGATGGGTAGACCGACGCGGCGAGCACGTTGGCCAGGAGCGGATTTGGATAGTGCGCAATCGGCGCGAGCAACTCTTCAAAGTCCGCTGCGATGAGGAGATCCGCCGCGAGCGACGCCTCAGTCGCATGCGAGAGCGCCGCGGGGTGGGCCGTGGCGGATTGTGCGGCCGTCGCAACGGGCAAGGTCATCATGGCGCACAGGAAAGATCGAACGACGCACCGCGCGACCGGTGCCGCCATCGACCTCATCGTGCGCGGCCGTCCACAGAGTGTCACGAGCGAGAAGTTGGAGCGATGAGGAAGCAGGTGAAGTTCCTTCGGCTCGCGTGGCCGCGTGGGTGGGAAATCGATCGGTCGCCCCTCCAGCCCGCGACATAGAGCGTATCGGACCCATGAAGCCAGTGCGCAGCCGTGGCCAGAGTGCACGCAGGTAAGAATTCTGGTCGCCCACTCGGAGGAGTTGCCAGAACTCGGTAGGTAGTCTCCGGCTTCGTGTTGGAAGCGGTCAAGACATTGCGGGGCTGCGGATGATGAAGCTGTAGTAAAGAACGGCGCGCGGGGCAGGCCACCGCGGATCAGAACTGGACGCCGAGCGTGGCGAAGAAGTCGACGTCGTTGGAGTCGCGGTCTGAGGGCGCGTTGGAGTCGTAGCGGTGGTCGATGCCGAGGCGAATGGTGGCTTTGGAGTCTGGGGTGATGTCCATTTCGTAGCCAAGCTTGTTTGAGGCGCGGTAGCCGCCGAGGTTGTCGAGGCTGGGGAGGAGTTCGGTGCTGAGGAAGATCCGTTGGCGGTCGGACAGGGCGTGCTTGAGGTCGAAGCCTGCGAGGGCTTCGGGGATGAGGCTGTTTCGCTCGCCCCCGAACTCTCGGGCGAGGCCTGCACCGGCGCGGAGGCGCAGGGAGGTGCGGTCGTTCTTGATGAGCTGGTAGGAGGGGCCGAGCACGGCGCTGACGCGCCAGTCCCAGTCCTGGAACTCATCAAACTCGGCGCGGCCCTGGAGGAAGAAGCCCCACGGCGAGGTCCGCGAGAGCCAGTCGTTGCGGGCGTTGAGCTCGGCGCGGCTCTGGGAGACGGTGCCATTGTCAGAGGAGCGGGTGTAGAGACCGGTGATGCGGGTTTCGAGGTCGGGCGCGATGCGTTCGGCGCCGCCGCCGACTCGGAAGCTCAGGCTGCTGCTGTTGCCCTCGCTGCCGTTCAAGCCCAGGTCGAGGCGACGGTCCCATTGGGCTAGTGGAGCCGGGAGCATGGGGGAATCAGGGTCGGGAGCGGGTGCGGCGGGTGGGGGCAATGTGCCTGATTGCGAGGTGTCGGTTGGTGGGGCTGAGACTGGTTCGTCCAACGGTGAGTTGAGTGCCGGGTTGATCACGACCGAGCGCACGGCCGACTGCGGTAGGAAGAGCGTGCCCAGGAGGGGGTGGGCGAGCTCGATGGTGGTCTCGGAGATTGAGAAAATCTCGCCGCGGAGCGTGTCGCCGTTTCGGAGCGAGATGAAGGCGTCGGACTTTGATTGAGCAAGGGCGGGCGAGATGGCGAGGAGTGCCAGAAGCAGGGTGAGGATGCGCGGAAGGCGCGCGTGGAAGGGCGAGTGCGTGGCCGGACGCTGCGTGGAAGGATGCGTGGCTGCGTGGGCGAGCGGCTGGGCGGGAGACTGGAAATGGACCAATTTCAACATGAACCAAGGTAGGTGCGAATGCGCGGAGCGGGAACATCACGGCAATCGTTCGGTGGCACGCTGGCGAGAGGTGGGAACATGAGCCCCATGAAGACTCGTATAGATGGTTGGAGATTGTGAGGAACCGCGGGGGTCACGCGGTACAATCGGCCCCAAGTTTGGATGCCGCGTCCTGGCTCGTGGCCGGGATGCGGTGGGCAGTTTCGGGTCGTGGCGGACACGACGGACGTTTTTGCACCGATGCGGGTTGGGCGCGTCGAATCGGATTGAGCGGATCTGGGGACTTGGCCAAGACCGACCCCGCGCCCATGCCGATGCGTACAGAAGGACGATGGCCCGAGAACCGGCCAAGAAGGACGCCCGAAACGACCAGATCCAGACGGCCCCCTATTACCTGACACCTTCTCTGCCTCGCTGCTTTCTTGCCTCGCTTCTCTCCCTGCTTGCCGAAGCCATTCACCATGCCCGACGACACCCGTTCCAACTCTGATCCTCGTCTTGGCGAGACTTCGCCCCTTTCTGGGAGCGCCATGTCAGGGCTTGGCGCGAGTGGCGCTTCGAACGGTGCTTCGAAGGGCGCGGGGGGTGGCAAGCTTGGCTCGACCGGGCCCGCGGTGCCGGGTGTTGAGGAGATTCTGCAGGAGGTTGCCAAGGGTGGGACGAACGTTGACACGATCGTCGGCCGCCTGGTCATCGACCAGGGATTTGCGACGCCCGAGGAAGTGCAGCACTGTCTGACACTGGCGAAGCAGCTCGCCGAAGATCAGAGCGGGCGGAGCCTCGCGGAGCTTCTGGTTAACAACGACTATGTGACGCGCCGGCAGATGGCGCGGCTGCGTGAGGTGGCGCAGGCCGAGCGCAGCGGGCAGAAGATCCCGGGGTACAAGATCCTCGGGAAGCTCGGCGCGGGCGCGATGGCGACGGTGTACAAGGCCAAGCAGCTGAGCCTTGATCGATCGGTTGCGATCAAGGTGCTGCCACGGAAGTTCACGAGCAGCCCGCAGTTCATCGAGCGGTTCTACGCCGAGGGACGCGCGGCGGCACTGCTGAACCATCCGAACATTGTGCAGGCGTATGACGTCGGCAAGGCTGGCGACTACCACTACTTCGTGATGGAGTTTGTGGACGGGACGACGGTCTACGACGAGATCGTGAAGGCCAAGCGGTACGCTGAGAAGGACGCGGTCGACGTGCTGCTCCAGGTCGCAGAGGCTCTGGCGCACGCGCACGGGCGCGGGCTGGTGCACCGCGACGTCAAACCAAAGAACATCATGATCACCAAGGGGGGCGTGGCGAAGCTGGCGGACATGGGTTTGGCACGCGCGATCTCGGACAAGGAGGCCGCGGAGGCCGAGCAGGGCAAGGCGTTCGGCACGCCGTACTACATCAGCCCGGAGCAGATCCGCGGCGAGATGAACCTGACGCCCGCGGCGGACATCTACTCGCTGGGCGCCACGCTGTACCACATGCTCACCGGAGCGGTGCCCTTTGATGGGAAGAACCCGTCGGCGGTGATGCACAAGCACCTGAAGGCGGAGCTGATCGCCCCCGACCACGTGAACCCCAAGCTGAGCGCGGGGATCTCGGAAGTGGTCGAGATGATGATGGCCAAGGACGCGCGGGCGCGGTACCAGAACTGCGCGGACCTGATGTCGGACCTGCGGGCGGTGCGAGAGGGCAAGAAGCCGCCGCTGGCGCACCGGGACCTTGGCGGATCGGACATTGGACATCTTGCGAGCGCGGAGGCACAGTCCGGGGGCGAGATCGCGGAGGCGAAGGAAGCGCCCTTCCTGCGGCCGTGGCTCTTTTATGTGCTGTGCGGGACGCTGGCGCTGAGCGTGGTGTTCAATGTGGTGCTGCTGGCGACGCGGGGGTAGGTGGGGAGATGGGCGCAGAGAGCTGGTTGTGGAGCGCTGGGTGAGAATCGCAAGAACCGGCGGGGACCGCCGGGCCACCCGGAGCGCGTGTATCGTGTGGCGATGAGTAGCGCACGCGAATCTGAAACTGTTGCGGCGATGATGGCTCCGATGTCCGTGAGGACATGGCGCGAGAACCCGCTCACGCGCAGTGTGGCGGGGATGATGGGAATGGGCTTCTTGGGGCTCATTCTCGCCGCGTGCATACTGACGCTGCCTTGGAGTCTGGGGAGTGCGGCGGCGGAGCGTGATGGTGTGAATGGGGCGGGCGGCGGCGGAGGGGGCGGAGTTCCTCGGTACAACGCGGGTGTTTCGACAGGTGGAAGGCTGCCGCCGTGGTGGGTATCGCCCGCGCCGGATCAGGCGTTGCGTTTGAACTCGCTGGTCGCGCGCGAGCGTGTGGCCGTGATCGCGGCGGGGGCGGGGATCGATGCGGATGAGGCGTTGCTACGGACGGATGGCGCCGTGGGAGCGGCGCTGCGCGAGGAGTGGCCACGGTTCTGGCTTGGGACTGATGTGCTGGGCCGGAGCCTGCTGGTGCGCGCGATGGCTGGGGGTGGTATCTCGCTGTCGATTGGCGTGCTGGCGGCGTTGCTCTCTGTCTTCATTGGGACGATGTACGGCGCGGTCGCGGGGTACGCGGGCGGGCGCGTGGACGCGGCGATGATGCGCGTGGTTGATGTGCTGTATGGCTTGCCATACGTGCTGCTGGTGGTGCTGCTGGCGGTGGCGGGCGATGCGGTTCTGGATGAGTACTTGTCGCGAAGCAAGGCTCGCGCGGCGTTCGTGCAGCGTGAGGCGCTGGTGGTGATGGAGCAGCGCGGCGTGCCGCGGGAGTTTGTGGGGTTGGAGCCGGGCGCGCGGGCGGCGGCGATGTTGACGCGTGAGCCCGAGTTGGCGGAGGAACTGCGTGCGCGAGCGCTTGTGGCACGACCTCCTCGGATGCTGTCGCGCGAGCAGCGGATGGCGTTTGATGTTGGTGTGCTGCTGGTGGCGATCGGTGGGCTGTCGTGGCTGACGATGGCGCGCGTGATTCGCGGGCAGGTGCTGAGCCTCAAGAGCCGTCCGTTCATCGAGGCGGCGCGGGCAATCGGTGTGCCACCCGCGCGGATCTTTTTGAGGCACCTGCTGCCGAATCTCGCGGGGCCAATCATCGTCTATGCGACGCTGACGGTGCCGCAGGCGATCCTGCAGGAGTCGTTCCTGAGTTTCCTTGGGATCGGCGTGAAGCCGCCGCTGCCGAGCTGGGGAACGCTCGCGGCGGACGGGCTTGGCGAGCTGAATCCGTATCGGTCGAACTGGTGGCTGCTGCTGTTCCCGTGCTTGCTGCTGGCGAGCACGCTGCTGGCGCTGAACTTTGTGGGCGAGGGTCTGCGTGAGGCGCTGGATCCGCGCCGCAAGCGGTAGCGGGCGCGCGAGTGTGGAACGGAACGCGCGCTGGCGCATCGGATGCGGGCCACCTGCGCGCGCTGGGGGCATGGCGGCCCTCAGCGGATGGACTTGTCGCGATTGCTGCGAGTTTGCCGGGAGTGCGAGGAGAAACGCGGCGTGGTATGGTCAAGAATGCTCGCCGGTCCTGGCGCGCAACTTTTGGCTGTGCTTGCTGGGCATGGTTTGCGGCAGAGTGTGTTGAGTGAGTGGCTTCTTGTGACTTCTGATTGTGCTGGCTGGCCTTGTACAGAGCCCTTCAGATCTGGTGAGTGCTTATGAACAATCGCTTTGGTGCCAAGGACCTTGTGCTGATCGTGCTCGTGCTGATCGTTGGCGTGATGGTGGCGCTCTCGATGCGGCAGAGCGACCGCGTCTTTGAGAAGCTCCGCAATGCCGAACGGCAGCAGGAGGAGACGGCGCGCCATGTGGCCCGCCTGCAGCAGAGCATGGACAGCAAGTTGCCCGCGCTGGCGGCGAAGGTTGATGATGTGCAGGCGGCGCTCGCCGCCGGAGTCGCGACTCGGCCCGCTCCGGGAGATGCTGGTAGCGTCGGTGCGCCAGTACGAACGGCGGGAAGCCGCGACGAGTCTTGGGCGCGCGCGGGAGTGCCGGTGGTGTGGGCCAGCGAACTCTGGGATCGGCCGAACCTTCTTGTGAGCGACCCCAGGAGCAAGCCTGACTTTGCTGAGGGCGGCGAGTTCGTGAGCATCTTCGAGGGCCAGCCGCCGATCCTGACGCCCTACCGGTACGCGGACACGTATGGGCGGTATGTCAACGACGAGGTTGTGGAGAGCATCGGGCGGTACAACCCGGCGACGCTGCTGCTGGAACACGTGCTCGCGGAGGCGTGGCAGATGGACCCGGAGGGGATGTGGTTCCGCGTAAAGATCCGCGAGAACGCGCGGTTCAGCGATGGGCAGCCGGTGACGGCCGAAGACGTGCGCTACACGAACGACGACATCCTGAACAACCCCGAGATCGAGGCGGACCGGTTCCGAGGGGTGTACGACGCCATCGACAAGGTGGCCGTGATCTCGCCGAAGGTGGTGGAGTTCACCTTCAAGACGCCTCGCTTTGACAACATGGCTCAGGCGGCGGGAATTTCGATCATTCCCAAGCACTTCTACTCGCGCTTCAGCCCGACGCAGATCAACCAGAGCACGGGGCTGCTGATGGGCTCAGGCCCGTTCAAGCTCGCGAACCTGGATCCGCAGAATCAGTGGACGCCGCCCAACGACATCGTGC
>JBBQGR010000128.1:0-6842 GCA_038323185.1 Phycisphaerales bacterium
GAAGCTCAGGATCGCGCAGAATCCGCCGCAGCGCATCGGCAAAGCCATCGACGCTGCCGCGGGGATAGGTGAGGCCGTTGAAGCCGTCTCGCAGGTAGTCGATTTCGGGACCCTGGGAGTCATTGCCTGCGGCGGTGACGACGGGGAGGCCGTGTCCGAATGCGTGCAAGATCGAGAGTCCGATGTTCGCGGGATACGCGAAGGCCTGGGCGCACATGAACCAGGGTGCGAGCTTGTCCTCGCCGTAGATGGCGCCGAGGAAGCGGACGGCGTGGGCGATGCCGAGCTTCTCGGCGAGCGCTCGAAGCGGGGCTTCTTCGCTGCCGCTGCCGATGATCGCGACTGTGAGGTCGGGATGCTCGGGGAGGAGCTTGGCCGCGGCTTCGAGCAGGATTTCGAGCTTGTTGGCGGCGTAGAGGCGCGAGACAAAGAGGAGCAGCGGGCCGCGGAGCTTGTGCTCATCGCGGAAGGCCGCGAGGCGTGGGGGGTCCGAGAGCCATGCGTTGCGGCTGGCGGTGGTCTCGCTCTGGTCGAGGCTGTTGAGCGCGACGAAGGCGCGGTCGGAGGCGCCGCCAGCGGCGACGTGCTCGCTCGCGGCGGTCTGGTTGTAGAACATCACGGCATCGGCGAGATCGGAGAGGGCGCGGCGTGAGCGGTAGCGGATGGTCGTTTCGGACTTGCTGTAGCCGTGCCCCCAGAGGACCGTGCCGACGTTGCTCCAGTTGGCGCGAACAAGCGCGGGCATGAGCGTGGCGTAGCGCGTGCTCCAGGAGAGGATGAGCACA
Organism: Phycisphaerales bacterium; assembly: GCA_038323185.1. Classification (GTDB taxonomy): domain Bacteria; phylum Planctomycetota; class Phycisphaerae; order Phycisphaerales; family UBA1924; genus JBBASU01. The sequence continues at coordinate 786 of JBBQGR010000128.1, forward strand.
TCGGCCTTCGCGCTGCTGGCGTAGTCCCACTGGGCTCGCTGGAAGCGGATGATCGAGCCGCAGACGCTGAGATCGCGCATCGGCGTGTGGATGGCGCGGAATCCGTCGGGCTCGACATTGGTGATGCCAGCCTCGGTGCCGTAGACGACTGTGAGGTCGATGCCCGGACGCTGCGCGAGCGCGCGGTACACCGGCACCCGGTATCGCGGCAGGCAGGGCTGGGTCAGCACGACCCGGAGAGGTTTTGGTTCCCGGTCACTTGGCATCGGCTCGTGTTTCCCCCACGAGTCGACCAGATTGGCAGGGTTTGAAGGACGCAACGGACGATTGGGGCACAACGGACAAAGAAGACCAGAAAAAGAGGCCAAGGGAGCTCGCACGCAGGAGGCTGTGTCGGCAGGATCGCCCTCGCCGCATGAGGGGGTCGGTGCGACCCGGAGCCATACGCGGCGAGGGGAGGATTATTTCCCTGTAAAGGTAAAAGACTACCTTCGGATAGGGTGAATCTTTGTGCAAGGTCCGAGTTGCCGCACGGTCAGGTGGCGATGCCTGCGCGCGTCCGGTAAGCCTCTTGGGTGCGCTGCGCGATCGCGGGCCAGGTGTACTTGGAGACGATGAGCTCGCGCCCGCGCTGGCCCATGGCGAGCCGGGCGTCGTCGTCGGCTAGGACTTCGAGCAATCCCGCCGCGGTGTTCTGGGCCGAGAGTGCAACGACGCGGCCTGCATCGGCCGTGGCGACCTCGGGAAAATGGCACTCGCGTGAGACGACGACCGGGCAGCGGCAGGCCATGGCCTCGGTGATGGCGACGCTGAAGCCCTCTTGACGGCTGGGAAGGCAGAAGGCGTCGGCGTCAACAAACGCGGCGTACTTCGCGCTGCCGTAGATGGGGCCGACGGCGTGGACGCGGGTGTCGATGCCGCGGTCCTTGGCCTGCGTGAGCGCGGGCTGGAGCGCGCCGTCGTCGGGGCCAGCGATGACCAGGCGCAAGCGCGGATGGACCGCTAGGACCTGCGCGAAGGCATCGATCAGATAGTCGAGCCCCTTCTTGAAGTGGACGCGGCTGAGGAAGAGGACGAATCTCTCGCCCTCAAGCTCTGGGTGCTGCGCGTGGAACGCGCCGCGCTCGGGCAGCGTGCCGATCTCCTCGAGGAAGACGCCGTTGGGGATGACCTCGCACGGGGCCTTGAGACCGAGAGGCTTCATACCGAGCTCTTCGTCGGCGTTGAGGGTGTGGAGGAAGGCGGCGTGATCAAGCAGCGAGCGATAGCCGAGCACGAGCGCAGCCTGCTTCTTCACGCGCGTTGAGAGCGAGCGCGTCATGCACCAGGGATCAAGCATGCCGTGCGGCACGAGGGCGTAGGGGACGCCTCGGGCGCGCGCACGCTCGCCCGCAACGCGCAGGATCGCTTCCCACACGCCATGCAGGTGGAGCATCTGCACGCCCGCAAGATTTTGATCCAGCCACGCTCGAGCCTCGCTCGCGCGGATCTTCTCGCTGAGTGATGCAGGCGGCGAGAGTGTGGCAAAGCGAAGGGCCTTGATGCCCGGGATGCCTTCGAGGCTTTTGCTCGTGCGCGCCGTTGCGTCTGGCTCGGCGTATGCGAGGATGGTGACCTCGTGGCCCATGAGCGCCTGGGCCGCGGCGAGACGGAGTGCGACTGCGGGTGGGCCGCCAGCCTTGGGATCGAGCGTCGCGATGACGTGGAGAAGTCGCATCTTCGGTGGTTAGAGCGTATCGGGCTTGAGGAAGTTGTCCGTGAATAAACGCGGCGCGAGGCTTGGCCTCGCGCCGCGTGATCTCGTGACGATGTGCTCTGCGGAGTTAGGGCTTACTGGCCCGAGCCCTGCGAGCGTTTGAGCGCGGCGTTGATGGCCTGGCGGCTTGGGGCGAAGGTGTTGGTGCGCGTGGTGTTGGTGGAACGGACCACGTTGGTGCCGCGGGTCAGGCTGGTGGCGCGAGGCGCGACACGTGTTGAAGAAGTGGTGGGCGTGGTTACGCGAGGCGAGCTGGCCGAGGAGCGCGGTGCGACGACAGTCGTGTTGCGGCCCGCGGGTGTGCGGAGGAAGCCGGATCGCTGCGTGCTGGATGATGCGTTGTTCCTGCGGAGCCAGGGTGCGACGTTGCCCGAGGACTGGGACTCGCTCTGCGGGACGGCCTGTGAAGAACCGGGTATCGAGGGGAGGGAAGGTGCGGGAGGCGTCGGAGCGAGGATTGCGAGATCGACTGGCGGCGTGCCGCCCCTGTTGCCGCCACTGTTGCCCGAGTTGCCACTGGAGCCCGACGAGCCGCCAGAGTTGGACGAGCCACCTGAGTTTGATCCGCTGCCGTAGAGGCCCGGGCGCGGAGCGGGTGGCGGAGGGGGCGGGGGTGGGGGTGGCGGATTGGTCGAGGTGCCGACTTCGCGTGGGTCGGGCGTGTCGCCGGAGCCACCAGAACCACCAGAACCACCGGAGCCACCAGAACCACCCGAGCCACCAGAACCTCCGCCATCAGGCGGGTTGTTGCCGGGGCCTGGCGCGGGGGGCTCGGAGGGGGGCGGGACGGGGCCACCGCCGCCGCCAGCGCCACCAGCGCCGCCACCGGAACCACCGGAACCACCTGAGCCGCCGCTACTGCCTGCGCCTCCGCTGGATCCGCCGCCTGATCCGCCGGAACCACCACCTGAACCGCCGCCTTCTGGCGGGGGCTCACTGGGCGGTGGCTGGGGCGGATCGATCGGGTTGGGGGGTCCTGGGGGCGGCGGCGGGGGAGGCGGCGGATTGCGCCGGTTGTTGAGTTCGGTGATGAAGTTGGAGACAACCGGAAAGAGGCTGGTGTCGGCGAAGGCCTGAACGGTCTGGCGTTCCTCGGCGTCGGGGACCCAGCCCCAGAAGACCACGCCGTCCGCGCCATACACCTGCGGGAGGCGGATGGAGCGTTCGAGGTTGAACGGGTTGACGAAGGTTCCGCCGTGTGAGATGAAGCCGGTGTGGTAATAGTACCAGATGAAGGGAAGAACCTTCTTGCCATTTGCAATGGCCTCGTACTCATGGACGGTGTTGCGGATGTAGGCGTCGTTCATCTCGAGGCTGTCGGTGCCACGACCCTCCGCATCGCGCATCGTGTGATGCCAGGGATCGCGCGTCTGGTAGTGGGTGTAGAGGCAGGGGAAGAAGGCGTCCATCTCCTCCGCGAGCCACGCAAGCTCCTCGCGGTTTCGGCGTTCGTACTCGAGGCGCTGCGCGGGATATGGCCCATAGGTTGAGGCCCAGGCCCAGTAGGGATTGTCGGGAAGGTTGTAGAAGCCCCACGTGGCGTTGGGGCGGAGGCGCTTGGCCTCGCGGATGGTGTGGGTGAAGAACTCGCGCGTGATCTCGAGCCAGGTGTTCTTGAAGACCATCTCCTGCTGATCGACGTTGAGCCCGGCAAGAAGCCCGGCGCGGTGCTCGCGGATGTAGTCGCGCCAGTCGTCGATCCAGTCATCATCGAGCGCGTTGAACGCGCCGTTGGAGGGCGTGTTCGGATGGAGCGTCCAGTACGGTGCCCACCACTCGTAGTCGATCATCGCGATGCCGCTGTAGTTCACATCGGGCAGGATGTAGTCAACGTAGTAGCGGATCCAAGCGTCATGCTCGGCGTAGTACGCGTCGCGACCGCCCGGATGAAGGTCGATCATGTGCGGACCGGCCTTGGGAAACTTGCCGATCGACGAGCGGTTGAAGATGACCACGCGCCGGTCCAGTGGGGCTCCGCGCAGGTTGATGTCCGTGCGCTGTTGGGCCTCCGCGACGCCCCAGTAGACTTCGAACGGACCGGGAACTGTCGAGGTGCCGTCAACGGCCGCGAGCACCGTGGACATGGGCACGCAGAACGCCGCGATCGGAAGCGTGGCGGCGAAGAGGTGGCGGAACGTCGTCATGGGGGTCAATCTCCCTGCGTCGGCTTCTACGGGGATACGCTTACGTGTAGTACATCGGATACGCGCACACGAAGAGGTCTCTGCCGGGCCGAGATTTGACTTCCGTCCTTCAGCGGCGGCCGCCCCGACGAACTATTCCGAGTATGGCGTCGGGCCGGGGTCCGAGAATCCAACGAACTTTTATTTTTAGTTACGATGATATCGGACGGCGGGTTACTCGGAACACGTCAGGGAGATCTGCATGTCGATCGACCATCTTCAGCCGCGAGAAGAGATCCGTAAGCTCTATGAGAACTACTACCAGAAAAGCCCGCGAGAGCTTGACTGGTACCGGGTTAACTGTCACGACAAGGCCGACAACGTGATGCACTTCTGCTCCCCGCTTGAACACGCTCGGATCATCGATATCGGCAGTGGGCCGGGCGAAGTGATTCGCGAGTTATCGCGACGTGGCTTTGGAAGCTCTTTCGTCGCCGCCGACGTGGGCGAGAGCGGCCTAGCACCCTTGCGAGCCGACCCGTTCAAAGGACTCGCGGATGTGGTCGACTTCGACGGCATCCATCTGCCCTTTAAGGACCAGGAGTTTGACCTTGCAATCCTCGCGCACGTGATCGAGCATCTCGATCATCCCCGCATCGCGCTCGCGGAGGCGGCGCGCGTCGCGAAGTACGTGTACGTGGAGATACCACTCGAGTTCAATCTCAAGAACAGGCGGTTCTCGGATCCGTCGGCGCCGTACGAACTCGGGAGTACTGGCCACATCAACTTCTTCAACCCGAAGCTGGCAAGAATGCTGATCAAGTCCTCCGGATACAACCTCGTCGCATCAGGAGTCCGTCACTTTCGGCGCGAGGTGTACACGTTCCACCGCCCGGGCATCTCCGGGCTTGCCCGCTTCTGGATCAAGGAATCGATCCACCGAATCGCGCCAGAGTTCTCGACGAACTTCCTGAACTTCCACTTCGGGATGGTCTATACCCGATCAAAGAACGAGGGCACGCCCGCGACCTGACAGCCGTCAACTCGCCGAGTGCTGCTCGTAGAGCTCCTTGCCTACTCGTCCGCGCCCACCTCGCGCCAGCGCACGACCACGATCGCGTTGCCCGTGTTTGCCTCGACAGCGGTGAACAAGCCGGGGATCGTCGTCGCGCCGATGGTGGTTGTGGCGTTGGCGGGCATGACCGGGAAGGTCTGCACGCCGCCGACGAAGTAGACGCGAAGTGTGTAGGTAGTCGAGGGCGTGACGCCGCCGAAGTGGGCAAAGAGCGGTCGCTGGCCGCCGAGGCCGCGGGCGGCGCCGAGATCGCGGCGCTGCAGGAACTGCGTGTTGGGCGCGTTCCAGAGCTCGACGCGAACGCCCGCGCCAGCGAGGTTCGTGCCGCCTTGTCCGCGCCCAAGCACGCGGACCATGAGTCGTCGCTGCGCGGCGACCGGATCCTGCTCGTTCAGTGCGTTGATAAAGAGGCGCGAGGCGTGGGTTGTGGCCTGGGTGCCGACGAAGAGATCAAGATCGCCGTCGTTGTCGGCATCGGCAAAGACGCAGTCGCCGCCGCGGGTTTCGGTGGCGACGCCCTCGGAAACGAGTGAAAAGGTATATCTGGGCGCGCCCGAGTTGGCGTACATTGCGGCCTGGCCGCTGACGGCGGTGATGAAGAGGTCCTGGTCGCCGTCGTTGTCGAAGTCGCCGAAGTCTGCGGATGTCGTGTCCCCGGTGGTCGGGAGTCCGGCGGCGGTTGTCGCGTCGGTGAAGGTGCCGGTGGTTCCCTGGTTTCGGTAGAGGAGGACGCCGCCGGAGCGTTGGGCGATGAGGAGGTCGAGGTCGCCGTCGTTGTCGTAGTCGGCCATGACCGAGCCGACCTTGTTGGCATCGGCGAAGGAGACGGAGGGGATGCGGCGTGTGTGGGTGTAGGTGCGGTCGGTCTGGGAGAGGAGGAGGCGGCCGCCGTTGTAGTGGTAATAGAAGTCTGCGATTCCGTCGTTGTTAAGGTCTCCACTGGAGGCAAAGTCGCCATTGCCCGTGACGGCACCACGCACCTGGTGATGTCGCCGCTGGAGTTCATGCAGCGGCTGGCTGCGCTGGTGCCCAGGCCGAGACTGCACCTGATCCGCTTCCACGGCGTTCTCGCACCCAACGCCAAGCTGCGCGCGCAGGTGGTG
>JBBQGR010000129.1:0-6840 GCA_038323185.1 Phycisphaerales bacterium
ACGCCCACGCCCACGCCCACGACCACCCCCTCCCCCTCCCCCGCCCCGCAGGCCGCGCCCTCTACCTCCTCGCAATGCTCGCCGTCATCCTCCTCTCCGTCGCCATGCGCGCCGCCGTGAACTTCTTCGCCGCGCTCCCGCCCGGCGTTGACGCCGCGTACTACCCGCTCCAGACTCGCGCGCTGCTCCAGAACGGCGGACTCGCGTACCCGGACCTCCCCCTCAGCTTCGCGATCAACGCCGCACTCGCCAAGGCGCTCATGCTCCTCAGCGTCATGGACATCAACGCCGCAACACTCCTGGCCTCGCGCCTCGTCGACAGCCTCTCGCAGCCACTCGTCGCCGTCGCCATCTTCGGCCTCGGCCTCGCCTGGGCGCGCCGCTCATCCGCCCGCGTCCTCCTCGCCATCACCGCCGCCGCCCTCGTCGCCACGCGCTCTCTCCCCATGCTCCGCATGACCGGCGACTTCGAGAAAAACTCCCTCGGCCTCGTCTGGCTCGCGATGTCCGCATGGGCTATTCACGCCGCCCTCTCCCGCGGCGGCCCGCTCCGCTGGAGTGCCGTCGCCCTCACCATCCTCCTCGCCTCTGTCACCCACGTCGCCGTCGTCGGCGCTACCCTCCTCATGCTCGGCACCACCCTCCTCATCTATCTCCTCGCCGACCGACGCATCTCACTCGCGCGCATCGCGCTCCTCGTGGCCATCGGCGCCGTCGTCGGCGCTGGACTTCTCGGCATCGTCCACCTCGCCTCACCCAAGCACGCCGCCGCGCTCCTGGTCGCTCCTCTCAAGATCTTCGGAATCCAGACCAGCGCCGCCAGCGGCCTCGGTCAAGGCCCCGGCGCACGACGCCTTGACCCCATGAGCATGGCCATCTTCGCCGCCGTCTACACCGTCGCGGCCATCGGACTCGCACAACTCCGCCGTGACATGCGTGACATGCGTGCCACGCTTGCCACGCGCCCACAGCAAGCCCTCATCGAAGCCAGCCCCCTCAAAGCAGCCTCACTCGCACCTCAGACCGCCGTCGTCGCCGGTGCCGCCATCACCGCCATGCTCCTCGCCTTCTCTCTCATGAGCGGCGAGTACTTCATGCGTCTCTCCCTCATGGCGCCGGTCCCCGCCTCCATCGTCCTCACGTTCATCCTCGTCCGCCGCGCCCAGACCCGCCACCGCGCCTGGCCGGCGCCCGCCCTCGGGCATGATCCACGTCATCGTCGCGGACGAGGCCGCCCCAGAATTCCGCTCCATGCGAGCCCTGATCGGCAAGAGCCACGCTCATCGCGCCGCAACAGTCGTCCTTGCGCGCCACGGCCTCCAGTGGTGGGCCAGCTACTTCATGGACGTGCCAGTGCGCGAGGACCGCGTCGACGAGTCCGTCATCGCCAAGTACCAGCGAGTCCTGATGCTGGTTGAGACGAACCAGCGATTCTTCGGCCCGGCCCCCAACGGCCCCGAACGAGCCGAAGCCAATCAAACTAGCGCCAATCAAGACGGCCCCGCGCCCCAGGCTCGTGACGATCGCCCCCGCCAGCACGGTGGCCCCGCCGCCGCCAAACCCGTCCCTGGCAGCGCACTCCTTCTCCACGAGCGCGAGCACTTCAAGCTCTTCGAACTCAGGAACCAGCTCCAGCACGAACTCCATAGCCAACCCGCCAGCACCGGAGGTGACGCTTCATCAACGCACCCAACAGAAGTCTGATCCCATCACGCCGCGCTCGCGCACCGCGAGTCCTCCCTCGCGCCAGGCTCGATGAGCCACGGCCGAACAAGCGGCGCGCCGTGCCCCAGCGGCGCAGCCGCGTCCAGCATGGGCCCCGGCGACAGCGTCGCCACCACCAGCGCGTCCGCCGCGCGCGTCTCATCCGTGATCGCAATCCCGCGTTCCTCCACGGCCCGCGCCACCACGCCCGCGTTCTTTCCAGCCGCAACCAACGCGACCGATCGCGGCCGAATACGCCGAACCATCTCATCAACCGCCATACGCGCCGCCGCCAGACCGATGAACCGATCCCACATCGCCCCGGGCATCGCCCGACGCGGCTGCTCGCGCCAGCTCCGCGCAAGCTCCATCACACCACGCGCGTAACCGCCCAGCGCACCCTCCCGCTGCGCAATCACGCCGTAGCGAACAACCTGCTCAGCCACAGCGCTCGCGCGCCACTCATCCGGCGCATACCGAAGCCCGACCCACGCGTTGTTACGCACGAGCCGCGAAACGATGCGGCCAAAGTCGCGCCCCGCAGTCACCTTGCGGTGCAGCACCCGAAACCGCCGGTCGAACCCCACCCGCATCCCGGACACAATCGCCCGCGCCGAGAAGTCGTACTCCTCGGCGTAGTAGTCAAAGCGTTGGTCGTATCCACCTTGCTCGCGAAAGAACTCGGCCCGGATCGCCGCGCCGCAGCCCACGAAGACCTCGGGCAACCCGCCCGACTCGTGGCGCAGCCGCGATCCCTGCTCGGACGGCAGAAAGATCTCCGCCGCGATGATCGCAACGTCGGCGCTCGCATCGCAGAGTGCGCCAATGAACCCAAGGTCGAGCGGCGCCGAGTCGTCGTCGAGCATCACGAGCCAGCGGCTCGAAGCATCCGCGTGCGTGATCGCGACGTTCCTCGCCGCGGCCCCGATGTTGGAACCAAGTCGCACGATGCGGCACGGCACGCCCGAAGCAAGATGCGCCGGCGCAGCGGCGGGGGGCTGCGAAGCGTTGTCGACGATGAGCACCTCGGCCCCATGCGGACCCAGCAGCGCGATGGCCGCGAGCGTCTCGGCGAGGATTGCGGGCCGGTTGTGCGTGGGAATGACGTAGGTGATCATGTGAAATCGCGTGAGGTCATATGAAATCACGAGGCCTGAAGCCCAAACGCTATTGGCCGCGCCCGAGCAGAACCGCGATCATCCTGCGGCGCGTACACGAGTCGCGACGTGTGAAGCCGCGCGATGCTGGCGCGAAGGTCGCTCGCGAAGACCGGCACGTTGCCCAGTCGCTGCGCCTGCACCGCGGCACCAACCGAACCAACGAAAGATGCTGCCAGTGGCGATGCGCCAGCACACATCGCCAGCGTCGCGCCCGCGAGCAGCGTGTCGCCGCAGCCCAGCGTATCGATGGGGTGGCCAGTCAGCGCCGGCACATACTCGCTGCGCACACGCGACGCATCGCCCGGCAGGTTCTGATCCGCGCCGTGCTCGGCCCGGAGTTCCGGCCGCCGCTCGAAGCTCACGAGCCCATCGGCCCCGAGCGTGATCGTGACGTGCCGCGCGCCCGTGGTCTGCATCAGCCGCCACGCGACGACGGGCAGGCTCTCATCAAAGCACTGCATCGCGCTCCGGGCCTCGCGCTCGCACGGTGTCAGAAGATCAAATCCGCGGAAGTGCCGCAGCGCGGCACGCTTTCCAGAGACATCTCCCGCCAGCACCGAGACTCGCGGCCGCAGCGCGCCAGAGAGTCGCTCCAGCACGCCCGGCGAGAGCAGGCCATTGCCAAAGTCTGTGACGATCGCGCCATCAAGCCCCGCCGCGTAGTGCGCCGCCATCTCGACAAGCCGGTCCTGCTGCTCCGCATCGAGCACGCACGGCTGAAAGTTGTTGACCTTCATCACCTTCTGCGGCCCCACGAGATAGCGCAGCTTCTCCGGGATCGGCCCGTCGGTCGCGATGCTCGCAACCTCGACGCCCTCACTCTCCATCCGCCGCGTGAAGGCCTCGGCCTCGACACGGCGCGGCAGGCCCGTCAGCAAAATCGGCCTCCCACCCATCGCCGCGATGTGCCGCGCGATGATCGCGGCCCCGCCGTCGTACTGCCGCCGCTCGAGCGGCCGCAGCGTCATGACGGGCGACTCGGAAGCAACCTCCGGCTGGTCGCACAGGCAGTACGTATCAAGGATGGTCTCACCAACCACGAGCACGCGCTTGCCCCGAAGCTCAGAGACCAGCAAGTTCAGCCGCGGCCCATCAAGCTCATCCCGCTGGAGGAGCTGCTGGAGCTGCGTGTGATACGGATCCGCCGCGCGTTCGAGCGAGCCAATCAGCGCCGTCGAAGAGAAGACCACGTCGCCACTAGAGAAGACCACACGCCCGCCAGCATTCTCCACCGCGCGGCGCTCCTCCGCGAAGCGCGGGTCCGTGTTCTGCTCGTACTCCTTCCCCTTGATGTACACGTCGGGGCGAAGATCACTCAGCAGCTCGGTCGCGGTCGCGCGGCGCTCGATGTACACCCAATCAACACAGTCCAGCTCCGCAAGGTTCTCAGCGCGAAGCTCCTCGGGAATCAGCGGCGCACCCTGACGCTTGGTCCACGCCTCATCGCCCGTGATCGTGACAAGCAGGACGTCGCCGTGCCCCTTGGCCTGACGCAGGTGCCGGATGTGCCCCGGATGAACAATGTCAAAGCATCCATGGCACTGCACCACACGCTCGCCTCGCGCGCGGGCCTGCTCGCGGCACGCGCGAAGCTGTTCCAGCGTGAGCACCTTGCGGCCTGCGGCGGTCGACCCCGCGGGTCCTGGAGACCCCGATGATCCTGATGATCCTGATGATCCTGATGATCCTGATGGTCCTGATGGTCCTGATGGTCCTGACATGTGCGTCATGGCAACCGCTTGATCGGCTCGCAGCGACCGAGAATTACATGCAAAGCGGCACTTGTCACCACTTCGTCCGAGAATCGTCAATTTCAAGAGCGCGGCGGGCGGCGATGTCGATAAAACTTGTACGGGAGATGTTGCCCATGGTCGGACCAGACGCAGGAACTGCGCAGGATCAGCAGTTACGCAGTGCGCTGGAGGGCAACCCTTGGCAGGCTGTGCCGTTGGTCATGGCGCGGCTGGCCAGGTCGCCCGGAGAGAGTGAGCTTCGGCTGCTCGTCGCCCGCGCGCTCGCACGGCTTGGACTTGCGACGCTCGCGCGTGAGCAGCTTGCGCTGGTGGCGACTGGACTCGGAAGCGATCCGCGTGTTGCGAGCGTCCGCGATGTGCTTGAGGCGTTGCCGGATGATCGAGTGCCGGCCGAGTGGCGTGCATCCACCTGCCGCGGCAATCTCGCCGCGATGGTGAACCGCTTTGGACTCCCCGGCGGCCTCGATGCACACATCGCGCGATGGGAGGCGAGCCTCGGCGCGAATCGCGCCTTTCGCACTTCATCAGGCGCGGTTGTGGTGCTCATGGGCGACGGCGCGGCGTGGTCGCACTGGCTTGATGACGTCACGATGGCCCGGAGCTTCACGAGTGCGGGTCTCGCTTCTGAACCACTCTGGCTTGATGGCGTTCACGCGCCAGCGCTGATCCGCCACGTCGCCTCGGTCACACCCGCAGCCGCCTCCGGCGCGCGGACCAGGATTACGCTGCTCGCGGCCAACGTCGATGAGCTTCTTGATGGCCTCTCGCTCGCTGATCTCCGTGACATTCTCGCCGATGGTCGCGTCTCATGCCTGATTGGGCGCGATGTGCCAGCTCGTCTCGCGGCAATGTGGGAGCAACGGCCCGAGGAGGTTGCCGGGCTCGTTCTAGGCGTGCCGATGCCGCCGCGGCCGCAAGAGCGCTGGCCGCGCGGCGCAGTCGCCGCAGAGTTGGAGCGCGCAACGACATCACGCACTCGCCTCGCAACCACGCTCCAACGCGAGCTCACGCAGCGATACGCCGGGCGCACCGGAGCATGGTGGTCCGAGCGATACCGCGCCGCGCGCGCGGGCGAAGCCCCGGCGCTGCGCGTGCTGATCCCTACGACGCGCTACAGCACGTTCGTCAAGCACTCGGCCGAGGACCTTGCAAGTGCGCTGCGCGAGGCAGGCTGCGAAGCGCTGGTGCACATCGAGGCCAGCGACACGGTGCAGCACTCGGCCCTCGCACTCCCAAGAGCCATCGCGGCCTTTGAGCCGGACGCGATGGTGATGATCAACGTCACGCGCTCGTGCGCCAGCGACGTGATTCCCGGCACGCTCCCCGTCGTGACATGGTGCCAGGACGCGATGCCGCATCTCTTCAGTGAGAAAAGCGGGCGCTCCATCGGCCCGCTCGATCTCTTCTGCGGCCACCTGCTCACTCAGCTCTTTGATCAGTTCGGCTATCCGCGATCCCGCACGCTCGAGTCGACGGTGGTCGCGAGCGCGCGAAAGTTCCACGCCGGAGCGGTCTCATCGATGATGCCATGCGACATCGCTTACGTGAGCCATCAGAGCGAGCCGCCGCGGGCGATGTGCGACCGGCTCATCGCCGAGGCGCGAGGTACCGGCGACGCGTTGCTGCCGGAGATCATCGGCGGCGTGTACGACGAAGTCGTGCGGCTCGCAGGATCGGCCGCGAGCGGGCCGCGCGTGGACCATGAGTTGCAGTGGCTCACGGAACGAGTGGTTCGCGCCGCGATGGGCAGCCGCTTTGATCCGCGCGTTGTGACGTCAACGCAGTTCACCATCGTGCGGCCACTCGCTGAGCGCGTGATACGCCACCAGATGCTGGAGTGGACGCGCGCAATTGCCCACCGCCGCGGATGGTCGCTGCACCTCTACGGCAAGGGCTGGGACAAGCATTCCACGCTCGCACCGCACGCCCAAGGCGAGATCACGCACGATGAATCGCTTCGTGCGTCGTACCAGTCCGCGAAGGTACACCTGCACGCGAGCATCAACGGGTTTATGCACCAGCGCGTGATGGAGTGCGCCCTCTCGGGCGGCCTGCCGCTGGTGCGCGTCAATTGCGATGTCCTCGCCGCGATCTCCCTTGCGGTGTCGAAGCGCGTCTCGCTGCGCCAGGATCCAGAAGCGCAGGCAATCTCGGATCGTTCGTGCTGGATGTACGTCGAGCGCGATGAGGAAGCCATGCGGCTCGTGCCACTGATGGCGGCG
>JBBQGR010000130.1:0-6831 GCA_038323185.1 Phycisphaerales bacterium
CACCCTTCGCAAAGGCGGCACCTTCAACCTCGCCCCCGCGCCCGAGTCCATCAAGGTCGAGATCAAGCCGCGCTACGGCCACTTCATCGGCGGCGAGTTCGTCGAACCGCGCAAGGCCTCGCGCAGCAAGTCGTCCGCCGCGCCGGACTACTTCACCACCCTCAACCCCGCAACCGAGCGGCCACTCGCCGAGATCGCGCACGCCCGCCCGGCCGATGTTGACGCCGCCGTCGCCGCGGCTCGCGCCGCGCAGCCGCTCTGGGCCGCGCTCCCGGCGAAGGAACGCGCCAAGCACCTATTTAGAATCGCGCGCCGAATCCAAGAGCGCGCCCGCGAGCTCGCCATCCTCGAAACGATGGACTGCGGCAAGCCAATCAAGGAGAGCCGCGACGTCGACCTGCCCCTGGTCGCGGCTCATTTCTTCTATCACGCGGGGTGGGCCGACAAGCTCCAGTACGCATTCCCCGGCCGCACGCCGCGCCCCATCGGCGTCTGTGCCCAGATCATCCCGTGGAACTTCCCGCTGATGATGGCCGCATGGAAGATCGCACCCGCGCTCGCCTGCGGCAACACCGTCGTCCTCAAACCCGCGGAAACTACACCGCTCACCGCGCTGCGGCTGGCCGAGATCTTCGCCGAGGTCGGGCTTCCCAAGGGCGTCGTCAACATCATCACCGGCGACGGCACCACCGGCGCAGCGCTCGTCGCGCATCCGGGCGTTGACAAGGTCGCCTTCACGGGCTCAACCGAAGTCGGAAAACGCATCGCCAGGACGCTTGCAGACGAAGTCGCATCGGGCACGCGACCATCGCCCAAGCGCCTCACCTTGGAACTCGGCGGCAAGTCTCCGCACATCATCTTCGAGGACGCCAGCATCGACCAGGCCGTCGAAGGGATCATCGGCGGCATCTTCTTCAACCAGGGCGAAGTCTGCTGCGCGGGCTCGCGCCTCTTCGTGCAGGAATCAATCCTTCCCGAAGTCATCGCCAAGCTCGAGCACCGCATGGCCTCGCTCCGCGTCGGCGATCCGCTCGACAAAAACACCGACGTCGGCGCCATCAACAGCGCACAACAACTCGAGCGCATCCAGCAATACATCGCGCTCGGCGAGTCGGAGGGTGCAAGGCTCCACCAGCCCATCACATCCTGGAACAAGCCCAGCAAGGGGCACTGGTGCGCACCCTGCTTCTTCAGCGGCGTTCAACCAAGCCACACGATCGCACGCGAAGAAATCTTCGGGCCAGTCCTCAGCGTCCTCTCGTTCCGCACACCCGAAGAGGCCATCACCCGCGCGAACAACACGCCCTACGGCCTCTCGGCGGGAATCTGGACCGACAAGGGCTCCAAGGTGTTCGAGATCGCCCGAAAGCTCAAGGCTGGCGTTGTCTGGTGCAACACCTTCAACAAGTTCGACCCCGCAAGCCCCTTCGGCGGTTTTAAGGAGAGCGGCTTCGGCCGCGAGGGCGGTATGCACGGGCTGCGGGGGTATGTGGAGCTCACGCAATAGAACGGCGTTCAGAAGAGGACTACACCATGCCCACCCGACTCGACATATCCAAGACCTTCAAGCTCTTCGTGAACGGCGCGTTCCCGCGCAGCGAGTCCGGGCGGACGATGCTTGTCTCAACGCCCAAGGGCGAACCGATCGCGCACGTTGCGAAGGCTTCGCGAAAGGACCTGCGTGAGGCGGTCGAGGCTGCGCGAGCCGCGCTGCCGAAGTGGGCTGAAGAGACGACGGCATACAACCGTGCGCAGATCCTCTACCGCATCGCAGAGATGATGGAGGGCAAGCGCGCCGAGCTGGCGGACGCGATCGCGAGCGTGGGGCCTGATCTCTCGGGGACGACGGCGCCTCGCGCGAGCAAGGCTGGCGCGAAGAAGCAGGCCACGCTCACGCCCGATGCCGAAGTTGAGCTCGCGATTGACCGCGTCGTTCACTTTGCGGGCTGGGCCGACAAGCACGCGCAGGTGCTGGGCTGCTGCAATCCTGTTGCGGGGCCCTTCTACACGTTCACCTCGCCCGAGCCCGTCGGCGTGGTCGCGGTCGTCTCGCCTCGATCACCATCGCTGCTCGCGCTCGTCTCGCTCATGACTCCCGCGCTCGCCGCCGCGAACACCTGCGTGGCGCTCGCGAGCGAGCACAATCCGCTCATCGGCGCGCTGCTCGGTGAAGTTCTCGCCACCAGTGACGTGCCGCCGGGCGTCGTCAACATCCTGACATGCGACCACGCGGAGTTGGTCCAGATCATCGCGTCCCACCGCGACATCGACGGCGTGCACGGGGCGGGCCTCTCGCCGCAGCACGCCGCGATCCTGCACGCCGGCGCCGCGGAGAACGTCAAGCGCGTCACGATCCACACGCCCGCGCCCGAATGGACCAACGCCGCGCAGTGCGAGAACCCGGGCTGGCTCGAGCCGTTGGTCGAGTTCAAGACCATCTGGCATCCAGCATCCTCCTGATGCTCCGCTCACTCCGCGGCCCCCGGCACCGGAAGCGCTCGCAGGAATTTAACCAGCCGCTCCAGCGTTGGAGACTCCCCATCGCGCACGTACACGCCGCTGAGCGCAACGCCGCACGCCAGGCTTTGCGAGAGGCTTGCTCCGTGGGCCCGCGCGAGGCCGAAGCCCGCGTTGTAGTGGTCGCCCGCGCCGATCGAGATTTTGGGATGCTGCACGAACGGACCCTCGAACCACGCGGTGCCACCAGCATCCGCCGCGGCGGCACCCTCGCGCGGATGGATCGTGACGCAAGCGATCCCGATCGCTTCACGCAGCGACGCCGCGGCGTGAGCGAGTCCGGGTCCGGCGCACCAGTCCGACGAACTCAGTCCGACCACGCGCCCGATGCGCTGCGCTTCGGAGAGATTCAACCCGAGGCACACGCGCACCTCCATATCGCAGGCCTCAATCTCTCTCAGCAATTGCGTCAATCCGAGCACGTCCGCGTCGGTTCGCTTCGCCGGATCCGATAGATCAACGAACATCGTGCGCTCGCGTCGCACGCATCGCGGCAGCACATCACGCATCAGCCCGCGCCAGATTCCCGGAACACCGCCCAGCAGCGACCAGTTCACAACGCCCAGCAGCACGGAAGCGTCCACGATCTGCACGAGTGGCTCGATGCCCACGCGCGCGACAACGCGTTCCCACGTCACGGCCTGGACCGCGCGGGTGTTGTTGAACATCAGCTTGCCATCATCAAACTCCAGCGCATCGGTAAACGAAGGCTCGCCGATCGCGACCACCGCGCGGCAACGCCGCGCGAAATCGACGAAGACCGGATGCACATCATCGCTCGCATCGCTCCTCGCTACCGCGCCGATGAACGTGACCGGCACTCCAAGTTGCCCGAGCGCGCCCGCCATGAGTGGCCCGTTGCCGCCGAAGCGCTCTTCGAGCAGCACCTGCTCAATGTTCGTGCTCTTGCCCGCCGCAGCGGCGCAGCGGCGGGAGAACTCGGCAATCGTCCGGATGGGCGTGTACTCGCCGGGCCCCATCCCCGACCGCACATCGACCATGCGCAGGATGTAATCCACGAACCCGTCGAAGCCCACGAGCGCGGGGCCGAACCCTGCGTGCGCGGCACTGTTGATGAGGTCCGCCGCCGATGCGGCGATCGCGGCCCTGCTGCCTCGCGCTCCGTTCAGACCGGCTTCAACGTTCGAAGAAACTGGCTCGCCTCGAATCATGGCCGCTGACTCCTCTCTGATCCCGCTCTGGGACCACTCTGACACCAATCCGACACGACGCTGATATCAGCCTGGCACGCCGGACGACACGAGGAATGCGGGCAACAATCTCGGATGCCCAGCGCCAGACCCGGACCCCGCAGCATCGTTGTCGCCACCACCAACCCGCACAAGGTAGCAGAGATCCAGGCGATCTTTGCATTGCGCGGCCTGGCCGGCGTTGGGTTGCTCACGCTGGCCGAGGTCCGCGGATTCCCGTTCAAGGAGCCCGACGAGATCGGGTCGAACTTCGAGGAGAACGCGACGGTGAAGGCGTTGGCGTATTCCGCCGCGACGGGGCTTGCGTGTCTTGCGGATGATTCGGGGATCGAGATCGACTCGTTGGAAGGTCGGCCCGGAGTGATCTCGTCGCACTATTTCAGTGATGGACGCACGGATGGAGCGGCGGCAACGATGTCGCGCGAGGAGCGTGACGCCGCCAACAACCAGCGTGTGATGCGCGAGCTTGAGGGTGTGGCGCCGGAGCGGCGGGGGGCCCGCTTCGTCTGCACGATGGTGCTCGCCGCCGCGGGGCGCGACCGGGATGTGCCGCGTGTGCGATGTACGGCGCGCGGCACGTTCGAGGGGCGAATCGGGCTCGGCTCGGAAGTTCCGCGCGGTTCCAATGGCTTCGGCTATGACCCACTCTTCCTCGCAGCGCCGGACTTTGCTCGCACAAGTGCGGAGCTCTCGCCGGAAGAGAAGAACGCACGCAGCCATCGGGCGCACGCGGCGATGCAGATCGCGTCGTGGCTCGGCGCGAACGCTGCGACGCTGGCATGATCGCGGTCTGCTACAGGTCACCGTAGATCATCTCCATCGCAAGGCCGCGCTCGTCGTGCTCGGGCTGGGCGGGAAGCACGCGGATCGCCGCGCTCGGGGCGAGCGCGACCACAAGCGCGACCGCAGCGTCGAGCAGGTCGTCGAGCTTTGCGCCGCCAGGGCGGAGTCGTGCGGCGTGCGCTCGCAGCTGTGGCTCGCTGATCGCGAGGCGATTAACGAGGATTGCGACACGTGCGGCAACGCCTTCGGCTTTCTTCTTGCTCGGCAGCACATGCCTCGCGAGGTGCGCGAAGCAGACCTCGGGATGCACCTCGCGCAGAACGCCGCGCAGGTGCGGCGCGCGAGCGAGGAGCTCGTCGGCCTCGCGAATCTTGTGCGTGATGTTGAAGGCCTGCTGCGAGAGGCCCTTGCAAGTGAGCTGCTTGCTCATCGCGTTGGCGTCGCTCCATGATGTGCAAGCGAGTACTTCGCGGCAGGGCGCCGTGAAAACGCGCGAGGCGGCGCCGGGGAGTGCACGCCGGGCGAGTGCATCACATGTGCGCCCCGAGCGGCTGAGGCCGATGGGGATGTCGATGCACACGCGCGAGGGCGCGTGCGAAGTGAGAAAGTCGAGCGTCGGATGGACCTCGAACTTGATGACACTGTTGAGCCCGAGCGGATCGAGCGAGGCGACGACCCAGGCGCCGTTGCAGCCGTCGATGCCGAGGGCGAAGGCGGCGCTCTGAGTGTTGTGCTCGCCAATGTTCACGTCGTCGTCCGGGATCCTGATTTCTCGATCGTGACGCGGCCCGAGGCTGGATCGAAGATGGGCACGATTGGGATCTGGTCGACGATGGCGCAGAAATCGATGTCGGCGTCGAGGCCGATGCGTGCGAGGTTTCGGCCGCCGCGGCTCTCGCGCAGGGCGCGGGCGATTCCGGGTGGCGCTACGAGCGTGTCGCGCCAGAGCGCAAGGCATATGCGGCCGGAATCGTCGGACGTGAGCTTGCGGCCGCGGGCGAGGAGATGCTGGACCATCGCGCCAGCGGGGAGGCAGTCGTCGAGGCTGATCTCGTCGCGCGTGCCGGAGCAGAGGATGTGCACTGGGCGAGGATCGTCGGCGACGGCGTCGCAGATGGCGGAGAGATTGGCAAGCGAGCCGACGAGGATTCGCGCGGCGCGGCGCACGAGCAGGAGCGCGGCGGTGCCGTTGCTGGTAGTGAAGACCAGCGACCGGCCGTCGATGCGATCGGGTGTGAAGTTTCGGGGCGAGTTGTCGAGATCGAAGCCCAGGACGGCGACGCCCGCTCGCTCACCCCCGATCAGCACTCGCGTGCCTTGGTTGCGATGGAACGCGGCGCGGACGAAGGCCTCTTCGACCGTGAGGACCGGCTCGATGAATGGCGCGCCAGCGTGGAGCGCGGCGGTCATGGTGACGCTGGCGCGAATCTGGTCGATCACCACAACGGTGACGCCGGCGACCGATGCGGGATCGAGGAGCCGCGAGTGGAGGTGGACGATGAGGTCGCGCGCGCCGCTTGGTGCGGGCGTCAGGGGCGGGAGGGGCGGGAGGTCGGGTGCGGGCATCGGGTGACCTCCCTTTGATGCGATTGGTGCTGGGCTGGGCCCGGCGAAGAGAGGCACCGGCCGGGCGGCCGGTGCCACTTGAGTGTGTTGCTTGCTCTACTTGTCTTCCTTGACCTTGAACTCGGCGTCGATGACGTCGTCCTTGTTGGCTTCGGCGCCGGGGGCGGGTTCGCCGGACGGGGCCACTCCGGGATCCGAGCCGGGAGCGCCGGGCTTTGTTGCTTCGTAAATGGCCTTGCCGAGTTCCATGCGGGCCTTCTCGAGCTCGCTCATCGCGGCCTCGATGGCGGGCTTCTCGTCGGACTTGAGACGAGACTCGAGGTTGGAGAGGGCGCTCTCGATCTTGCCGCGGGCTTCGGGGCTGACCTTGCCGCCGTGCTCTTCGAGGTCACGCCGGGTCTGGATGAGCATGGCGTCGCCGCGGTTCTTGGCATCGACGAGCTCGCGCCTTGCCTTGTCGTCTGCGGCGTGGGCCTCGGCATCGCGCTTCATGCGCTCGATCTCGGCCTTGTCGATCCCGCCACTGTTGGTGATCTTGATGTCGGCCTTCTTGCTGCTCGCCTTGTCGGTCGCGACGACGGTCAAGATGCCGTTGGCATCGATGGCGAACTCGACCTCGATCTGGGGCGTGCCACGCGGGGAGGGCGGGATGCCGGTGAGTTCGAACTGGCCCAGCGTCCTGTTGTCCTTGGCGAAGTCGCGCTCGCCCTGGAGGACGTGGATCATGACGCTGGTCTGGCTGTCCGCCGCGGTC
>JBBQGR010000131.1:0-6814 GCA_038323185.1 Phycisphaerales bacterium
GATTGGAAGCTCACGGGGATTGTGGCCGGCGGGCGCGGAGCAGAAGCGTTTTTTATCAACTCGCGCACGGGCGAGCGTGTGACGGTGCTTCGTGGCGCACGAATTCTTGACGCGGTGTTTGTGGACGGTTCGGGTGAGTCGGGGATCTTCGAGATTGGTGGCGACAGGTTTGAGGTTCGCAATGGACAGAGTTTCGCGTCACGCCGTCCGTTAAGTAAGGTAGACTGACTCGTTGGTCTGGTTCGGATTTGGTTCGAGTCGCGATGATTGGCCGCGTGAGTTTCAGGTGCCGTCGCCGGGTGAGCCTTGTGTTTGGTGCGGAGGTGACGGATTTCGTTTGAAGCAGGCCATCCTCATCGTTGAGCAGGGAGGTTCTACATGCGTCGGAACAAGCAGGATGGAAATGCCCGCAGCGGTCGGCAGGATGCTGGGATGGATGGGCGTGATGGTCGCGCTCTTCGCGGGCCCAATCATCGGCTTTTGATCGCCGCCGCGCTGGCTGGCGTCGCTGGAGCTCCACTCTCGGTCTTTGCACAGAACGTGCCGGTTCCGATCGCGGCACCGACCGCTGTTCCGGCGGCTACGCCTGGGCCGGTTGCTGAACCCGCTCCTGCGCCCGCTCTCGAAGCGGCTCCGGTGGCGGCCCCAGCGGCGACTTCAGTAGCCGAGCCTGCCGCCGCGCCCGATGCGGCGGCCCAGCCTGGCGCGGGCGAGGCTGCGGCGGTTCCGGCTGCCGCGGCGCAGCCCGACGCCGCTGCCGTCCCTGTCACGCCTGTCACGCCAGCCGTGCCTGTCACGCCAGCTGCGGCTGTGCCGCCAAAGCCCGACGCGATCGGCTTCAACTTCAAGGATGCGCCGATTGATCAGGTGCTAGACTTCATCTCGCGCGAGAGTGGGGTTCCGATCATCAATGAGGCACCGACGCCTCAGGGGACGATCACGTTCATCAGCAGCGAGAAGTACACGCTTGCGGATGCCCTCTCGATTGTGAATCTGAATCTAGCGAGGCTGGGCGTGCACCTGCGTCGCGAGCCGCAGTACCTGTATCTGGCGACGCTCCAGGACTCGTCTCGCCGGCCGACGGTAGTGGCGACGCCCGAGGGTTTGGATCGGTTGACGCCGGACCAGATCGTCACGGTGAACTTCCCGCTCGACAACGCGCGTGTGGAGCAGGTGCTGGAGACGGTGAAGCAGCTGGTGTCACCGATTGGCGGCGTGCTGGCGGTGCCAGCCCAGAACATGCTGATCGTGGTGGAGAGCGCGGCGCAGGTGCGCCGGATTCGCGAGGTTGTGGCGTCGATTGATTCGGTGAAGCCTACGGACTCTGCCTTCAAGCTCTTCCCGCTGAAACATGCGAATGCCGAGACGGTGCTGGGATCACTCAAGGGGCTCGTGGGCGAGCGAAGCCGCACGGTGATTGTTGATAAGGATGGCTCGCAGCGCGTCGTGCAGGACACGCAGGTGCAGGGCCTGAACATCCAGGCCGATCCGCGGACCAACTCGATCATCGCGGTGGGGCCTGAGGCGCGGCTGCGCACCGTGGAAGAGGTCATCCGGCTGCTGGACATTCCGGAGAGCGCGGGGGGCGAGTCGGTCTCCATGGCGACGTTTGCCCTCGCCAGCGCGAAGGCCGATGATGCGGCGCGCCAGGTCACGGGCCTCTTTGCCAACCTCGAACCCAAGAACAAGCCCGTGGTGCTCGCGCTCGCTGAGCAGAACAAGGTCACGGTGGTGGGCGCGCCCACGATGATCGCGCGGGCTGGCACTCTGCTGAGCGAGCTTGATCCGGGCTCATCGGCCCAGGGCGGCACTCCCGGTGCGGTGGTGGAACGTCGCGCGGTGACGCTGCGGCTGAAGCACGCCGCGCCGGCGACGCTTGCGGAAGTTCTGACGCGGCTGGCGACGCCTCGCCAGCAGAACGCCGTGCGCACGACGCCGACGCCGGACGGGCGAGGTCTCATCATCATCGGGCCCGCGCCAGACGTGGAGGCGTTCGAGCAGCTTGTTGCGAGCCTTGATGAGCCGGACGCCGCGGACCGCGAGGTCCGGCTGATCCGTCTGACGGGAGATGCGAAGGCGGCGCTGGCGAGAGCGCAGGCGTTGTACGCGGAGACTGGGAAGGCCGAACAGGATCCCGTACGCGTCAACAGCGATGAGGCGAGCAAGACGGCGGTGATCGCGGGCTCACGCCGCGCGGTGGCGGCGTTCGACCAATTGCTTGCGACCGTCAGGGCCACGGGCGTTGTGGATCAGGAGTCGCGCCGGTTTGAGCTGACGAAGAACCGTCCAAGCCAGGTCGCAGCGAAGTTGCAGCGGCTGGCGCGGCCACTGCTCACTCCAGACGATGGCTCGGCGCTTGTCGAGCCGATCTTTGAGCCCATCGATGAGATGGGTCTGCTGATTATCCGGGCGCGGCCGGAGCAGCTCGCGTTGCTCGCGCCCCTGGTGGCGCAGCTCGATGGCGCTCCGGGCTCGTCGGCCGACCTTCGCGTTGTGCGGCTGACTTCCGCCGAGCCGCAGGCGCTGCTCGATCGCGCGAAGAAGCTCTACGACGATCGCATCGCGGGCTCGGCGGAGAAGCCCGGGCCAGTGGGTGTTGAGTTCGATGTTCGCAGCGGCTCGGCGATCCTGACTGGTTCTGCGGATGCGCTGCGGATCTTTGGTGACGTGCTGACGCAGGCGCAGCAGCTTGTGCCGCCGATGCGCACGACGCGCGTGGTTGATGTGCAGAGCGTGGACGCGGCGAAGGTGCTCGAGCCGCTTCGGGCACTGCTCGCTGGCGCGGACTCGATCGATCCAGCCCGCGCGGTTCCGGAGCCGACGATCCAGCTTGTGGAGCGCACCAACTCGCTGCTTGTAACGGCCGAGGCCGCGCAGCACGCGCTGATCACGGACTTTGTCTCGCGGCTGGATCGTCCAGAATCTTCTGAGGTGCCGCCGATCAAGCTGCTGCAGCTTCGGACGGCCGAGGCGCCGGCGATCGCGGCGATGCTGACGGAGCAGTACTCGCGCCGGCCGCAGGCCGAGCGGCTCCAGAAGCCGGTGGACGTCCGGGCGGACGCGGGGACCAACACGCTGATCGTGACGGCGCATCCCGAGCTGTTCGATGGGATCCGCACGTTTGTCGAGGAGCTGAACAAGGAGAGCAAGGACGGCACGAACCGCGTGACCAAGCTCTTCCCGCTGAAGGTCGCGAAGGCGGGCGATGTTGCGACGGCGATGGATCGGCTCTTCCCCGAGCCGCCGATGCCGACGGATCGTCTGGGACGGCCTCAGCCCTGGCTGCGCCGGACGAAGGACGTGCTTGTAAGCGCCGAGCCCGGCAGCAACTCGCTGATCATCGATGCGCCGCAGGAGCGGATGGACTCGCTCCAGGAGCTGGCGGAAAAGCTTGATCGTGTGGAGCTGCCCCCGCAGGCGCAGCTGCGCACGTACCGGATCGCTGGGCCCGGGCTTGAGCCAGCATCGCGCACGCTGCGATCGATGGCCGACAAGGGCGTGCTGAGCGAACCGCCCCAGCCGGGTAAGCCGCCAGTGCAGGTGCTGATTGAGATCGAGCCCAAGAGCGGGACGCTGATTATCGCGGGCGATGCGAAGACGTTCGAGATCACCGAGACGCTTCTTAAGGAGCTCTCGCTGGTTCCAATCGAGAAGGGGCTGCAGATCTTCCCGATCGCGACCGAGGACGTGGTGAAGGTGCGCGAGCGGGCACTCGCGATCTATGACGCGCAGGTGAAGCAGATTCCGAATGCCACGCCGATTGAGGTGACGGTCGATGCGAGCACCAACTCTCTGATGGTGGTCGCGGCGAGCGAGGAGATGTCGCGGTTCGCGAGCGTGATGGACGAGCTTGGCAAGCAAGCGGGTCCGGGGCGCGAGGTTCGGCTGCTGGAACTGCGGCTCGCGAAGGCCGAAGAGGTCGTCGGCTTCCTGAGGGACCTTGTCAAGAGCAGCGAGTCGATGCGCGTTCGCGGCGGCCCCGAGCCCGTGTTTGAGGTGATCGAAGCGACCAACCAGCTCATGATCGCGGCTCAGCCGGGGCAGTTCCCCGTGATTGAGGCGCTGGCAAGGAGCCTTGATTCAAAGCAGCAGGCCGAGCGGCCGCCGCTGCGGATCCTTCGGCTGCGCAGCACCGAGGCGAGCAACCTCGCGACGGTGCTGCAGACTTCCTACGACGCGCGTCCGGCGGAAGAGCGCGGGAAGAAGCCCGTCTCGATCCAGGCCGACCCGGCGACCAACACGCTGATCGTGTCGGCCCATGAGGAGCTTCTGCCGGAGATCGAGTCGATCGTCTCGAATCTCAATGAGACCGAGCGAGCCGACGCGGAGGGGCGCGAGATCCGTATTTTCCCGCTGAAGATCGCGCGTGCGGAGGAGCTTGCGCAGACGCTGGACCAGATGTTCCCCGATCCGCCGATCCCGGTTGATCCGCGGACGCGCCAGCCGCGGCCGGACCTGAAGCCCTCGCGCGAGGTGGTGGTGAGGGCGGATCGCGCGACCAACTCGATCATTGTTGATGCGCCGGCGAAGCGACTGCCCGGGTTTGAGCAGCTTGTGAAGAACCTGGACCAGCAGAAGCTTGCGGGCAGTGTGGTGCTGCGGACGTACCGCGTCGAGCGTGCCAACCTGACAAGTGTCGCGCAGACGTTGCGTGAGCTTGCGTCGACGGGCTCGCTCAATGCGCCGCCGACCGCGCCCGTTGGCATCTCTGTTGACGCTTCGACGCGCACGCTGATCGTCAGCGCGCCTCCTGAATCTCTCACGGCCGTCGAGGATGTTCTGAAGAAGCTCGATGGCGCACCCGACCTGCCACCGACGGAGATGAAGCTGTACGCGCTCACGAGCGCTCGCGCCGAGCGTTTGCAGCCGCTGCTGCAGAAGCTCCTCACGACGCGTGTGCGCGAGCAGATGCAGACCGAGGGGAAGCTTCCGCCGGAGGGCGTGACGCTTGTTGAGGTTGTTGCCGATCTGGGCAGCAACGCGCTCATCATCACCGCCCCGCGCGACGCAATCTCTACGGCCGATGGTCTGGTGCGTGCGCTCGATCAGCAGTCGGTCGCGACCGGCGTTGAGGTGCGCGTCTTCCGGCTGAAGAAGGGTGACGCCGCGACAGTCGCGCAGGCGGTTCAGGCTGCTGTGAAGGCCCAGAGCAAGCCCGGCGAGCCCGAGGCGCAGGTGACGGCAGAGCCTGGGAGCAACACCATTGTTTTCGTCGGCACGCGCGATCAGATCGAGAAGGCGAGCTCGCTCGTTGAGGAAATGGACGCGTCGCTGGACCGTGATGGACTTGGAGTCCGGACCATCCCGCTCAAGCATGCCCGCGCCGAGATGCTCGCGCCGGTGCTCCAGCAGGTGCTGACGCGCGAGAGTGCGCTGGACCGGTTGCCGGAGTGGGCGCGGATGCAGGCCATTGCGCGCGGTGCCGAGGAGAAGCCGCTGATCCGCGTCGCCGCGGAGCCGCGGCTGAATGCACTGATCGTGAGCGGGCCGATGGGCGTGCTCGACATGGCGGAGCAGGTCGCCGCGACGCTGGATGTGCAGCGAGATGGCGCGGCGCGCGAGGCCGAGGGCTCACGCCTTCTTCGCGTGATCACCCTGAAGAATGCCGATGCGCAGCAGCTCGCGACGAACCTGGCCGAGGTCTTCAAGGAAGACGCCACCGGAACGATGCCGCCAACGATCCGTGTTGATCTTGCGAGCAACTCGCTGATCGTCCGTGCGGACGCGGGGCAGATGAAGACGGTAGAGGAGCTGACGGGCAAGCTCGACGCCGCGGCGATCGGTGCCACGCGCCAGCTGCGCATGGTGCCGCTGGATCGATCCCGCGTCGACGCGGAGATGATGGCGCGCACGCTGCAACGCCTGATGGAGCAGCAGGGCGGCACCAAGGTCGAGATCATCTCGACCGAGGAGTTGATGAAGCGCACGAAGGATGGCAAGCCCGCGCCGAAGGAGCCCGGTTCACGCAGCGATGCGGGGCCGCGTGATGGTGACCGGGCAGGTGCGATCGCGATCACCAGGGGGTCTCGACGTCCAGTCGGATTCGCCAGCGGAGTCTCGGGCGTTCCGTACCTGATCGTGACGGGTGCGATGGGCGCACTGGGCGAGTCGGACGAGCCAGCCGCAGGCCCAGCAGCCGCGGCGATCTTGGCCGAGCCCGAGGCCGAGCCGGACGTCACGATCGCTGTTGATCGCGCGACCAACTCGCTCGTCATCGTGGGCAGTCCGCGCGCGGGCGATCGTGTTGCGGCGCTCGCGGCGGAGCTTGAGCGGCAGATGCCCGCCGAGCCTGTCGGCGTGCGCGTTGTCACGCTGCCCGCTGGCCTTGATGCCGATCTGCTGATGGGCCTGGTCCGTCAGACCGTGTCGCAGATCGGGCGCATGGGTCCGGCAAATCCGGGCGGCTTCTCCGGCCCTGTCTCGGTGCTGCAGGATCCCGCGGGCTCCTCGCTCATCGTGCTCAGCGGCGAAGAGGACTTTGACACTGTTGCCAAGCTCATCAACAGCTTCTCGCAGACGCAGGCTTCTACCGATGTGACCGTCAAGGTCTATCCGCTCACGAGTGTCACGGCCTCGAGGGCCATCGAAGCGATCCGCGATCTCCTCTCGCCCGAGCCCCGCGGCTCGCAGGCGCGGCGGCTGCGCACGATGCGACTCTCGGTTGATGGTGGGGATGGTGTCGCGGGTGCAACCGCCACGATCGACCCCGCAATGGTGCGCATGACATCGGATCCCGGCGGCACGTCGATTGTTGTCGCAGCGCCGAAGGAAGCGCTCCCGCTCATCGATCGGCTCATCGAGACGCTGGATCAGA
>JBBQGR010000132.1:0-6801 GCA_038323185.1 Phycisphaerales bacterium
TTGCGCAGAGCGGGGCTGTTGGGCGCCCGCCCTTCTCACGCATCGCCTGGCCCGCAGCCTTCACCACGCCAAAGCTCGACCAGAGATTGAGGCGGAGCGTCGTTTCAAAGTCGGCGTCGGTCGTCAGGTGCGCGGGCTTCAGCATGATGGAACCAACGCAATTGGCCACACCGTCCAGCGGCCCGAACCGTGCGACGGCCTGTGCGAAAGCACGCTCCACATCGGCCGTTTTGGTGGCATCAAGCTCGATGCACTCGGTTTCGTACGCGGGGTTGTCAGAGGCCAGCGAGTCCGCCAGCGTCCGCAGCCGCGAGCCGTCACGCCCGCCGAGGGCGAGCCGCACGCCGCCGCGAGCCAGCACGCGGCAGATCTCCGAGCCGATGCCGCCGGTGGCGCCGAGGATGAGGTACGTGCCGCCGGCAGAATCAAGTGGCGAAGCGTGCATGCAAGGCTCCAGCCCCGTCGCGCTGGGCGCGGGTCTTCACTCTTCGCTCCAGCACGCGCGCCAGATTCCCAGCGCGGCCCGGACGAGAAGACTCCGAAACAGAAAGCGGTGGGGAGGGGATTCGAACCCCTGACAAGGACGAGCCCTGTGCCGGATTTCAAGTCCGGTGCCTTTAACCGCTCAGCCACCCCACCAGCGGGTGAGGATAGCGAAGGAGCGGGGCAGCGAGGCAGGGGGAAGAGGTGAAATCTCGTTCCCTCTACCACTGCCTCGCTGCCTCGGTTCTTCCCTCGCCCCGCATTTTCCGCTATCCTTCCCCCATGGCCCAACGTCGCCATCACTACGAGCAGGCCTTCGAGGCGTACTTGCGCTCGCGGCGAATTCCGTACGTCGCGGTTGATGAGGCCAAGAAGGCGCTCCTCCCGATGCAAGCCGCGGCCTCACTCAACGCCGATTTCGGCAACGCCGCGCCCGAGCCCATCGCCGACACCTCCGAGGGCTCATGGGCCGCGCGATCCGGCGCGGCGCGGCATCGCAGAACGGCGACGACATCGCCCGCCCTGTCGCCCGCCCTGTCACCCGCCCTCAAGAGCTTCGACTTCGTCCTCTATGGCGAGGGGACCAATCTCTTGGCGGAGATCAAGGGCCGCCGCATCGCGCCCACGCGTCGCAGCGCGACGACCAAAGCAATTGGCGCGACGACCAAAGCGCTTGGCGCGACGACCAAAACAAGCAGCGCATCGCCTCGTCTAGAGTGCTGGTGCACGCGCGACGATGTCGAGAGCCTCCAGCGCTGGGAGCGTCTCTTCGGGTCGGGATTCGAGGGTGCCATCGTCTTCATCTACTGGTGCGACGAGCTTCCTCCCGATGCCCTCTTCGAAGAGGTCTTCGAGCATCGCGATCGCTGGTACGCCATCCGCACCGTCCTCGTTGGCCCCTACGCTCGCGCCATGAAGACTCGCTCGCCAAAGTGGGGCACGGTCGATCTCGCGGCCAGAGCCTTCGACCAACTCTGCATGCCCCTCGCGGGTCGCTCAGCTGGCGGCGGCGCCTCGCGAGCCTCATCCGTGTCTTCAGGATCATGGTCCGCCGCGGAGGCGCCGCCGCTCCCCGCCATGGCCCTGCTCGCGTAGAGTCCGCCAGTGTCCCGCCTCGAACATGGCCGCCGCCGGTGCTGCTGTGCGAGACCGGGCTCTGGCCCGCCTTGGTGCTGTCTTGGCACGCCTTGGCACACCCTGGCACGCTCTGCCACGTGCCCTGCCACGCCCCCGCAATTCTGCTACCATTGGCTCATGGTCACCTCCTCCAACTTCACCCGATCCAAGGCCTTCCGAGGGCTTGGGACCTCGGCCATGATCCTGCTTGGCACCCTCGCGGTCATGACCCCGGCCATCCTGCCCGCCGCGGCAATGGCGCAGACCGGCAGCGAGCCCCCGCCTCTCCCAACGCCCCCCACGCCGCAGAAGCCCGACAATCCCCCGACCCTCATGATGATTCTCTTCGGCGTCGTCATCCTCGGCGGGATCTTCGCTGTCAACGTCATGCCCAGCAAGCGCGGCCACCAGGACTGATTCGTTCACGTCGTGTCGTGTCGTGTCCTGCCACGTCCTGCCACGTCCTGCCACGTCCAGCCACGTCCAGCCACGTCTCATCCGTTCCCCTCACACGCATGCTCAAGCACACCACCAGCCGAACTCGCCTCCTGATCGGCATCAACGCCGGCCTTGCTGGCCTTGCGCTCGCCGCAGCATTCGCAGGCGCTCAAGCAACCGCCCAGCCCGGAACAGGCCGCGCCCGCGGCGAATACACCATGGTCTCCGGCGCCACCAGCGCTGGCGGACCCCAAGCCATCTTCGTCGTCGATTCTGCCAATCAGGAAGTTCTCGCGCTCCGCTGGAACCAAGGCCGCCAGTCCCTCGACACCATCGGCTACCGCAGCATCGCCACCGACGCCGCCGCCAAGCCCGGCCGCTGATTCTCTTTGCGAGTCAAGCCCAAGCCCCCCCATGAACGAACCCGCAACCACAACCCCGAGCCAGGTCCAGGCAGCACCCTGGTCCACCCCGCAGCGCACCCTCGCGCTCGCTGCGGCGGTCCTCACGCTCCTCTGCGTCCTCCAGCTCACGCCCGCCTTCTCCTCGCTCTTCCAGCGCGAGGCTCAGGCTGGCATGGTCTCTTCCAGCGGCCAGCTCACCGTCCTCACCGCCGAGGCCTCCAACGAGGATCTCCTCATCGTCCTCGATGGCCGCGGCGAGGACCTTTACGTCTACCGGACCGACGCCCGCAACGGCATGCAGCTCTTCCAGAAGCTCGCGGTCCCGCAGCTCTTCAGCGAGGCTCGCGCCAAGAATCTGGGGAGATAGGGGCGAGCCCTTCGGCGGCGGCGCCCACCACACCATGCCCATCATCCCACTCCCACAGTTCGAGGAAGACCTAAAGGCCCATCTCGCCGAAGAAGACCGCAAGGTCTACGAGGCCCTGAAGGTCCCCACGTCGATGGTCGTCCGCTTCGGCTCGATGAAGCTTGTCGGCGAGTTCCCTTACGTCGGCACCGCCAAGCCCGGCTGCGGCTCAAAGGTCGTCGTCCGCGCTTGGCGCGGCACCGAACTGGGCGAGATGCTCACCAGCACCTGCCCCAACTCCGGCTGCTCCAAGAGCGTCTCGCGCCAGGACATGCTCCGCTACATCGAGAACTCCGGCGGGCGTGACTACCCCTTCTTCACCGACGGTCGCGTCCTGCGCATCGCCACCAAGGAAGATCTCGACAAGCAGGACTCCATCGAGCAGTCCAAGCACGGCCTGCGCCTCCGAGCCCGCGAGATCGTCGAGCGATTGCGCCTCTCCGCCAAGATCGTTGAGATCGAGCCCATCCTCGGCGGCGAGTCCATCACGGTCCATTACGCCGCCGAGGAGCGCGTCGAGGTGCGCG
Source organism: Phycisphaerales bacterium (assembly GCA_038323185.1). Lineage (GTDB taxonomy): Bacteria > Planctomycetota > Phycisphaerae > Phycisphaerales > UBA1924 > JBBASU01. The sequence goes on from JBBQGR010000132.1 coordinate 3,375, forward strand.
ACCTCTCGCGCGAGCTGACGCACATGCTCAAGGGTCGCGTTGACCTCCACCACGTCGGCGCGCGAGACGAGGCGCGACTGACCGCCGACTACGAGAAGTGCGGGCAGTACTGCTGCTGCAAGAACTTCCTCAAGGTGCTGTCGCCGGTCTCCATGAAGTCCGCGAAGGTCCAGAAGGCCACGCTCGACCCGCTCAAGATTTCCGGGCGCTGCGGCCGCCTCATGTGCTGCCTCCGCTACGAGGACCAGACCTACGAGGACCTGCGCAAGCGCCTCCCGCGCCGCAAGAGCCGCGTCGGCACGCCCGAGGGCGATGGCATCGTTCTCGACGGACAGATCCTGACGCAGCTCGTCCTCGTCGAGCTCGATGAGGTCGGGACCGATGGCAAGATCCGCCAGATCGCGGTGCCCGTCGAGAGCCTCGCCCCACCCACGAGCGTCGCGACACCGGTGCGCCCAGCGCCCGAGGACCGGCGCGGCTCACGCGATACGCGCGACACGCGCCCCGGTGGCGACCAGCGCCCGCCGCGCGAAGCACCGCGCGAGCCACTCCGCTCTGATCGCGCACCCAGCGAGCCCTCATCCGCCGCAGCGCCCGCCGCGGAACCCGCTACCGGCGCACCCAAGCCCGCCCAGCGCGCCGACCGTCCGCCGCAGCGCGACTCCTCGCGTGACCAGTCACGTGACCAGTCACGCGATCCATCACGCGGCCCACAGCGCCCCGATCGCGAGATGAGCGGCCCAGTGGACAATCGCCCGCCGCGCCCATCGCGCCCATCTCAGCCGCCGCGCCCTTCTTCCGGGCCGCAATCCTCGGGTTCGGGCCAGTCCGGTTCACAGCAGTCTGGATCACAGCAGCCCGGTTCACAGCCCTCCGGTCCACAGCAACCGCGCTCGCAGCAACCCTCGGGCCAGCGTCCGCCCGGCGGGCAAAGGAACGCACCGCCCCAGCAGCGCAGCTCCAACGATGAGATCGATGATCTCCTCGGTGATATCGAGACCGATGTTGGCGGCCCAACCGGCAACCAGAACTCCGGCGGACGCCCCGGCGGCGGCAAACGCCGACGCCGCAGACGCGGCCCCGGTGGTGGCCAGGGTGGCGGTGGCGGCGGCGGTGGCGGTAGTGGGGGTGGACCCGGTCCTGGTTCCGGCGGTCCCTCCGGAGGGTCCGGCTCGTGAGCATGCCGCGCCGATACACTCGCTCCATGACCGTCTCGTCGCTCGCATCACTCCGCTCCCGCCGCGCAGTCCTCTCGCGCCGCGCGGCCGCGCTTGGCCTCGCGATGCTCGCGCCGGTGCCGCTGCTCGGCGCATGCTCCAGCTATAGCAGCCCCGAAGTTTCGCTCGCGGGTGCGCGGCTCGTCGAGCGCACCAGCGATGCAACTCTGCTTGAGCTGGACCTCAACGCGTCCAACGCGGGCGGTGAGCCTCTCAAGCTGCGCGACATCGAGTACGAGGCCCGCTCCGGCGGCGAGGTCTTTACCGGCACCCGCTCGGCGCAGGCCGTGATCCCGCCCTTCTCATCGCGCCGCGTCGTCCTCCCCGTCGCGCTGCCGCGCGACCTGGGCGACGGACCATACACGATCATCGTGCAAGGCCGGATGCTCTTCATCCCAAACAGCGTGATCCGCGACACCATGACCGATCTCGGCTGGCCCGCGTCCTCATCAACAGTCGGTGGCGAGACCATCGCCGAAGCTGGCGCACCGATGTTCGCCCCAGCAACAAAGACACTCGCCGCGCCAGTCGCACCCGTAGCGCCGTAAGTAAAGCGCGGGCATCGCCACGCTGCGCGTCAACACACACAAGATGCAGATCTCGCCTGGAGCTCGAGGGTCCTGGGTTCCTCTCCGCACTTGCCTCATCCGGACCCTGATGCCCGGTCCACAGTCCCCAGCGCCTTCTTCTTCCCTCACTTCGCTGGCGCATCAAACACCAGCGTCACCGGCCCCTGCGAGATCAGGATCTTTCCTTCGATCACCATCGGCAGTCTCGGCGCGTCCATGAGCATCACGTTCGCCACGCTCTGGAGCCGGCCGCTGGGCAGCTCGATAAAGTAGATCTTGGAGGACGACTCGCCCGCCTGCGTCTCGCGCCCGCTCGCCTCGACCGCGATGGCGAGCCCCTCGGCGAGCACCGGCGGCTCGATCCTTCCCGCCGCGTCGATCCCGTCGGCACCGATCGTCTGTCCCGACTCATCGATCACAATCAGGCCCAGCGAAGTCGTGAGCGTGAGCGCGCCGCCAACGGGCACCAGGTTCACCGGCAGCGTGAGGCGCTGGCGCGTATCGCCGGGCTCGTCATCAACATCGCCGCTGCGCAGGTCCACGCGCCACAGCTGCATGCTCGATGATTCGAGCACGAAGGCCACGCCGCCGCCGCCGCCACTTCCAACGACCGTCGCGCCGATGCTCCCCTGCAGATTGGCGCCGTCGGTCTTCCATCGCACGGTGCCGCTGGAAGGATCCAGACGCAGGATGCCCGAGGCCGTCCCGACCAGCACATCACCCTCGCCCCGGATCGGCACCACCCATCGCGCGTGATCGCCGAGCTCATCTGGCCCCAGCCGCGCCTTCGTTGTCCCGTCGGGCGCGAGGCAGAGGAGCGCGGCGACCAGCCGCTCCTGTCCCTCCTCGCGCGAGATCGCGGCACCAGAGATGATGGCCCGTCCACCCTGGGCGAGCGCGATGTCATAGACCCGCGACAAGGCCCGCGCAACGGAGAATCGAAGTGCGCCGCTCGCCGTATCGAAGCAGAGCACGCCGCCGCTGCGCCGGCCGATCAGCACGCTCTGTGGGTCCGACGTGATCACAACATCATCAAGCCCCGCGGCCCCATCCAGCGGCGTGTTGACCCCGACGCCCGCCTGCGCGGCGTTCGCGACCGCGAGCACACTGCTCAGCTCGCCCGACTTCCACAGCGTGGCGCCCTCGGGCGAGATGGCCTCGAGCCAACCTCCGCCGGGCGTGGGCCAGAAGACGATCGTCGCTTCCGGCGCGATGCGCACCACGCTGGGCCGGAAGCGGAACGGGCGCGACCAGAGCGGAGCGAGCCGGTCGTCGTACGCGCTGACCGCAAAGAGCGACAGCTCGCCGCGCGCCTCGCTGATCATCGCGACGCTATCGCGCGACAGGCCGGGCGAGGTTCGGTCAATCGGCTCTGCAACCTCGAAACCCTCGATCACCTGCGTGCGCCCCGAGAGCGCCGTCCCGACGCGCGGCATCCACGAACGCGTCGCGAGCGTCCTCGCGATCTCCGCCGCCAGCTCGCTCGCGCCGCGCGGCACACCATCCACCTCGATCATCGCGGCGGGGTTGATCGCGCCGGGCGTGCTCGTGGCCAGCGCGCCCTGCGTGCTCATGGCCAGCCGCCGCAGCAGACGATGGATCGGCTCAAGCTCGCCCCGCTCACGCGAACGCGAGATGACC
>JBBQGR010000133.1:0-6791 GCA_038323185.1 Phycisphaerales bacterium
GTATGCTGCGGCGGGCATGGCTTGCGAGACGAGGATCTCGGCGTCGGTTGCGATCATCTCTGCGCGAGTGGCGTAGGCGTTGAGCTCGAACTTATCGGCCTCGTTCTTGACCTCTTCGCGGAGTGACTTGAGTCGGAGGGAGAGTTCCCGGAGAGCAGGGGTGAGGACGTTGGCGACGGCCCCGGGCTGGCGGATGCGTGCGGTGCCGGCGGCGCGATTGGAGTCTGCGGGTCCTTGTGAGGAGGGCTTCTTGCCGCGGTCCATCCAGGAGGACTCGCTGGCGTCGTCCTCGGGCGACTGTTCGCGTCGGAAGCCGGGAAGCAGGGCCAGGAGGGAGTCAAAGAACGCGCGGGTGGCATGGGTGGCGTCGTCGACGAGGCGCATGGCGCGCATCACGCCGTCGCCCTCGCCGATGAGCGTGCCAAGCTGCGGGAGGTAGCCCTTGTGGCTGCGCTGGTGCAGCAGCGTGGAGAGAAGGTGCATCACGCGACCCTCCGCAAGGGAGACGCCGAAGTGATCGCTCGCGGCGTCTTCGACGCCGTGGGCCTCGTCGAGAATCACGTGGTCGTAGCGTGGGAGGAAGCCAAAGTCCTGCGAGCGAAGGGCCAGGTCAGAGAAGAAGAGGGCGTGGTTGCAGATGAGGAGGTTGGCGTTCTCGAGCTGCTTGCGAGCTGTCTGGTAGAAGCATTGCTCGTAGGTCGGGCACTTGCGGCCCATGCAGTTGCCCGAGTCGCTCTGGACCTTGTCCCAGACGCCCGCGCGTTCCATGGGCGGAAGGGTTGAGAGCGTGCCGTCGGTGGTGGACATCGCCCAGTCTTCGATGACGTGGAGGGAGCGTCGCGCGGCGGGATCGGCGAAGAGGCGATCCTGACGCTGGCTTGCGAGGCGAAGGCGGCGGACGCTGACGTAGTTGCCGCGGCCCTTGACGAGGATGGGGCGGACCTTGGGCTTCCAATCGGGATCGTCGTGATTCTGCGGATCGATGAGGGCTTGGAGTAGGGGAACGTCCTTCTGGATGAGCTGTTCCTGGAGGGCGATGGTGTTGGTGGCGACGAGGACTGTTTCGCCGCGCTCGGCGGCGCGGAGCATGGCGGGGACGAGGTAGGCAAAGCTCTTTCCAACGCCGGTTCCTGCCTCGACCAGGAGGTGTGAGCGACTGGCCATGGCTTCGAGAACACCGCGGGCCATCTCGAGCTGCTCGGGGCGGGCCTCGAAGTGCGGACCGATCTGCTGGGCGATGAGCCCGCCGGGAGAGAGGATGGATTCGAGCGTGGTGGGCACGTGGCGCGATGGTAGCGGACTTTGCGGGCGCTTCCCGTATACTTTGCGTGATGACGGGCGGAATCTCATCGCCGATGCCCAAGAACCCGCACAGGCTGCAGGACGAGACGTCGCTCGCGATGCACGCGCGAGTCGTGGAGGAGTTGGAGCGTGATCCGTCGCTCGTGCGGATTGCGAGCGAGAACATCGCGCGATGGTCGCGGCGGAACGCGGACTCACCCGGGCTGATGGCTTGCTACGCCGAGTGGGCCACGATCCTCGCGCGGGGGTTGGCGGAGGTCGTCCGGGTTCTGAAGGACAAGAGCGAGGAGGGAGATCGGCTGCGGCAGAACTCGCCCTTCGCGGGGATCTTGACGCCCCAGGAAGTGTGGCGGATCAAGAGTGAAGTTCGGGCTCGCTGGAGGGCAGCACTGTGACGCGGGAACAGCTAGAGCACATCTTGCGAGCGTCGGGCGCGATCTGTGGCGCGACCGAGATCGTCGTGGTCGGATCGCAGTCCATCGTGGGTGCGATACCCAATGCGTCGATCGAGCTGCGAGAGTCGATGGAGGCCGACGTCTTCACGCTGCGCGATCCGGAGGATGCCCAACTGATTGATGGATCGATTGGCGAAAACTCGCCATTTCACAGCACCTTTGGGTACTACGCGCGTGGGGTCGCCAAGGAGACATGCACACTTCCGAGCGGCTGGGAGAACCGTTTGATTCGCCTGGTCAGCGATGGGACCCGTGGAGTCGTTGGACTCTGCCTGGACCCTCATGACATGGCGATCTCGAAGTTGGTTGCGGGCCGCGAGAAAGATCTAGACTTTGTCGGCACGATGCTTCGGCTGGACCTTCTGGACGTGCAGCAATTGCGTGAGCGACTGGATGCCACGACTCTTGAGGCAAATCTCCGTACTCTGACGGCTCAGCGATTGACGCGAATCGCGGTCTAGTCATCGTGATGCATCTGACCGGAACACGCCACGCGACTTTGCACTGCGGCGAAGCACCATGATACGGAATGCGATCATGCCAGCGAGCATGAGAGCGACGGAGGCGATGGTGTGCCAGCCGTTGATGAACTTGTACTGGGCGAGATGATCCGCGGCGTCGAAGGCGACGATGTCCCAGAGTGCTTGCAGGATCATGGCGCAGGCGAGTGAGCCAAGCGTCCAGAGGGGCCAGAGTCGCACTCGCGTGGCCCAGAAGCCCATGCCGAAGCCGCCGATGCCGCCCATGATGAGGTGGCCCATGAGGCGAATGGGTTCCTGGCCGGGGAGGATCATGATCGTTGAGTCGAAACCCATGTAGAAGATCGACTCTTTGATCGCGGCACCGAGGCCAGCGAAGCTGCCGTCGATTGGATCGTTGAAGTGGCGGCGGAAGAGCACCGCGATAATTGCGACGCTGGCGAGCTTGGCGATCTCTTCGAGCGTGCCCGCGAGCGTTGCGAAGAGAGTGTTGCCCACGATGGAAGGTGTGTAGTCCGCGGCGAGGCGGATGAGCGTGCCCTGGGCCTTGCCCGAGAGCCACATCAGCGCGGCGCCGACGAGCATCACGAGCGCGAGCGTGTGCCAGGGCTCGCGGTCGTAGAGGTCGTAGCGCAGGACCATCCAGCCAATGACGATGGCGCAGGTGGCCAGCGTTACTTAGAGCATCACGAGCGTGAGGATCGGCGAGCGTAGCCGCGGGGGAGCTTTCAGGTGATTCGAAGTGACTGGAACGAAGTGCTCAGAAGCGAGCGAGCGCTTCGGTAGCGACGGTGCCCGAGATCGCCGCGGCGTCGTCGCAGATTGCGGTGAGAGCTTCGATCACGCGGGCGATGTCGGCCTCGGTTACGAAGGGGCCGAGGCTGAGCCGAATGGCGCCGCGGCCAGTGGCATGATCGAGCGAGCCCATGGTGCGATGGGCGAGCGGGGCGCAGTGGATCCCGGCGCGGGCGAGAATGCCGAAGTGTGACTCGAGGATCGTTGCGATCTCGGGCGCGGTGAGCGTGCGATGGACGAGGGAGAAGGTGCCGACACGCGCGTGCGGATCTGCCGAGCCGAGGAGGTGCAGTTCACTGAGCGGGCCGGACTTTGAGTGCTGCGGAGCATCGAGGCGACCGTGCGTCGCGCCGCCTACGAGGAGGGCGTCGATCAGCATCGCGCAGAGGCCGAGCTCGTGTTCGCGAAGTGACGCGACGCCGCGATCGCTGAGCCACGCGACGGCCTCGGAGAGGCCAACGAGCCCGATGGTGTTGTGGCTGCCAGCCTCGAATCGCTCGGGGAGGGACTCGGGCTGGCTGTCGAGCTCGGCGATGGAGCCGGTGCCGCCCTCGCGCGTGGTGGCGAGATGGTTCTCGAAGCCGGGGCGGATGGCGAGGCCGCCCGTGCCCTGCGGACCGAGCAGGCCCTTATGGCCGGGAAACGCGACGAGATCGGCGCCGAGCTCGCGCAGGCTGAGGGGCAGATGGCCGAGGCCCTGGGCGACGTCAACGATGGTCGGGATGCCGCGTGCTCGCGCGATCGCGACGATGTCGTGGACGGGCTGGATCGTGCCGGTGACGTTGCTGACCCAGTTGATGGCGAGCAGGGTGGTGTCTGGCGTGAGCGCCGCGGCGAGCGCGACGGGGTCAATTCGCCCGGTATCGCGGTCTGGCTCCACCTGAACCACCAGCGCACCCTCTTCGGCGAGCGCGGCGAAGGGTCGCAGAACCGAGTTGTGGTCCATGGTCGTTGTGACGAGACGGATCGGAGTGTGAGGTCCGGTTCGCAGGCGTGCGGCACGCACAACGCCCTTGATCGCGAGGTTGAGCGCATCGGACGTGTTGAGCGTGAAGACGATGTGGCGCGGCGAGGGATGATCGAGCAGCGTCGCGAGACGCTCGCGGCACTGGCGTAGTAGGCGCGCGCCTTCGCGGCTCTCCATGTATTGGCCGCGCCCGGGTGATGCGCCGATGTCGCGGGCGTACGCCATCATCGCGTCGTAGACGCCGGGGGGCTTTGGGAAGCTGGTGGCGGCGTTGTCGAGGTAGAGGCGGGACACGCACCAGTGTAGGGAAGAGGAAGGCACTAAAGACTGGGGACTGGACACTGGGGATCCGGGTCAGACGGAGTCAGAACGAGAAAGCGAGTTGCGCAGATTGCTCTGGTGGCAACGGCGCGCGCTGAGGCCCCTGATGAGACCGTTGAAGACACCGGCCGGGAGGCCGGTGCTAGGTTGGTTTAGGCCTTTGCGGGCTTGTAGAAGGGGAGTGGCGCGACGGCCGCGGGGAGCGGTTCGCCTCGGCCGGTGTCGATCTGGACTGCGGTTCCGACGGCAGAGAGATCGGTGTCGAGGAAACCCATCGCGATGCACTTGCCAAGCGTGGGTGAGGGGCAGCCGCTGGTGACGGTGCCGACTTCCTTGCCACCTTGCATGATCTTCATTCCCTGCCGCGCCGAACGCTTGCCTTCGAGGACGAAGCCTGCGAGCTTGCGCCTGACGCCGCCGGAGGCGATGGTCTGCTTGAGGGCATTCATGCCGACGAAGGGCTCGCCCTTGCCATCGTCGGCCTTGTCCAGCGAAATGGCGAGATCAACGCCGCAGGAGAGGGCGTTGATCTCTTCGCCAAGTTCGTGGCCGTAGAGGGGCATTCCGGCCTCGGTGCGGAGCGTGTCGCGCGCGCCCAGGCCCGCGGGGCGAATCTCGGCTCCGGTCTTGGTCATGTCCACATCGCTCGCGAGGAGCTTCATTGCCAGGCCAACGGCGCCCGATGGGAGGATGACCTCGACGCCGTCCTCGCCGGTGTAGCCCGTGCGGCTGACGATGAGCTTGACGATCATCAGGTTCTTCACGGCGAAGCGATATCGCTTGAGGCCGAGGACCTCGCTGCTGAACTTGCCGATGCGGGGCATGATTTTGGGGCCCTGAAGCGCGACCATCGCGGTGGATGTGGTCTGATCGTCGATCTTGACGGTGAGGTCGCCCGCGGCACGCACCTGCTCGAAGTGGCCCATGAGCTTCTCACGGTTGGACGCGTTGACGACGAGGAGGAAGTCGTCGTCGTCCATGCGATAGACGATGATGTCGTCGCGCACGCCGCCCTGCTCGTTGCAGACGAGCGAATAGCGGCACTGGCCAGGGACCATGTCGTGGATCTTCCGCGTGCAGAGACGCTCGAGGAACTTGCGTGCGTGGCGGCCCGTCACCTTGATGCGGCCCATGTGCGAGACGTCGAAGACGCCGCCGCTGTTGCGGACCTGGTGGTGTTCCTCGGTCAGCCCGTAGTACGTGAGGGGCATCTCCCAGCCAGCGAAGTCGACCATGTTGGCCTTGTGGTCGAGATGAAAGTTGTAGAGCGGGGTGCGTTGCACGGGCGGAGTCTCCTGACGGTGATCGGCGGTTCAGCGACCACGGCGCGATGGGTCTGCACAGGTGATGGGGAGGTTAGGTCGCGCCCGGCCACGCGGCGTTGTCGATGAGGCGCACGTTCCCGACGCGAGCCGCGATCAGAGCCCTGCCGGGAAATGGCCCGGTCCATTCGAGCAGCGTCCTCGCGTCACGCACGACGGCATACTCGGGCGTGACGGATTCTCGTGCGAGTTCGGCGAGCATGGCACGTTCGGCGGCGGCGGGAGTCTGTTGTGACGCCGCGAGCGTGAGGGCGCGGCTAATGGCCAGGGCACGCGAGCGATCGGCGGGCGTCAGAAACACGTTCCGGCTGCTCATCGCGAGGCCCTCGGGTTCGCGCTGCGTGGGGCAGGGGATGATTTCAACCAACTCTCGCGAGCGGGTGCTCGAGGCATCCGTCGCTTGGACCCTGGCTTGGATCGTGACTTCGATCCTTGCTTCGTTCATGGCCTTGATGACCGCGAGTTGCTGCCAATCTTTCTCACCAAAGAGAGCTGCCGCGGGGCGCAAGAGGTCAAAGAGCCGCGAGACAACCCGGCATACGCCCGCGAAGTGGCCGGGGCGGTTCGCATCCTCCAGCTTTGGCTGCGTCGCTACATCCGGCAATGGCGGAGTGGGAATCGCGACGCGGGGCGGGTAGATGTCGTCCACCCTGGGTGCGTAGACCAGCACCGCTCCGGCGGACTCGCAGAGTGCTAGGTCAGCGGCAAGAGGCTTTGGATACCGGTTGAAGTCGGCAGGATCGTTGAACTGCGTGGGGTTGACGAAGATTGAGACAGACGCGCCGGCAAGGTGGCGTGCCGCGGCGAGCGTCGCGGCCTGGCGCACGAGCGAGGCGTGGCCATGGTGCAGCGCACCCATGGTGGGAACGAAGACGGTGGGGCCAAGCCGGGCCAGTGCCTCGGCAAGCTCCGCGTTGGATCGGGCGACACACATGGTCCGGGTCATCGCCCTGAGGATAGAGATGTGGGTTCGGATCTACCGGCGTAAGACCCGAACCGACGAGACGAAACGTACGTAGGACGTTCGGGTTAATGTTCGGATACGCTTGGCACCACGCGCGAAGGCGCCGCGGCGGTCTTGGTGCGACGCTTGCATGTCATGTCCTGATCCTGTCCTGATCATGTCCTGATCATGCCCTGTTCACTTCCT
>JBBQGR010000134.1:0-6775 GCA_038323185.1 Phycisphaerales bacterium
GGAGAACTTGCATGAAGGGCGTCATCCTCGCCGGTGGACTTGGCTCGCGTCTGCGGCCGCTCACGCTGGTCACCAACAAGCACCTTCTCCCGGTCTATGACCGGCCGATGATCTATTACCCCATCCAGACCATGATCAACGCGGGGATCGATGAGATCCTGATCGTGACCGGAGGCGAGCACGCGGGCGACTTCCTGAAGCTCCTCAAAAACGGCAAGCACCTTGGCCTCAAGCATTTGGAGTACGCCTACCAAGAAGGCGAAGGGGGCATCGCCGACGCCCTCAAGCTCGCCGAGGATTTCGCGGACGGTCAGAAGGTCTGCGTCGTGCTGGGCGACAACATCATCGAAGGAAACCTGCGCGAGGCCGCGGGACGGTTCTTCACGCAGCGCACGGGCGCGAAGGTGATCTTGAAGGAGGTTCCTGATCCGGAGCGCTTCGGCGTTGTGGAGTTTGAGGGCGAGGGTTCGACGCGCCGCATCAAGGGGATCGTTGAGAAGCCCAAGAAGGCGCCGAGCAACATGGCGGTGACGGGGTTCTACTTCTACGACCGCGACGTCTTCCACGTCTGCAAGGACCTCAAGCCCAGCGACCGTGGCGAGCTCGAGATCACCGACGTCAACAACTACTACCTGCAGCGCGGCGACCTGACGCACGAGACGCTGGAGGGTTGGTGGACGGACGCGGGTACGGTCGAGAGCCTCTTCCGCGCGAGCAAGTACGTCGCCGAGGGTGGCGCGAACCATCTCGATTTGGCCGACAAGACGCGCTGAGACGCGAGCAGCAGTATTGAAGATCTGGCCCCGGAGTGAGCGCGATGTCGAGCCAGCAGAGCCCTGTGAAGCCGCAGTCCATCAAGCGGTTTGAGTCCAGCGATCTCGCCGCGGCGTGGGCCCACGCGAAGAGCGCGGTGGAACCCGTCCTCGTCTCGGCGGCGTACTTCGCCGACGATCGCGGCTATTCGCTCATGAATCAGATGAAGGGCGTGATGGGCGCCGAGGGGCAGATCAACTACTCGGTGCAGTATCCGGGCGTGATCAAGGCCTGGCACCGGCACGCGCTGCAGACAGATTTTTGGATGTGCCTTCAGGGGCACCTCAAGGTGGGCGTGTACCGCGAGTCGGACCAGAAGGCGTGGCTTGCGATCATCGGAGAAAAGAGCCCAGGCGTCGTGGTGATCCCGCCGCCCTTGTGGCACGGGGCCGCGACAGTGGGGGACGTGCCGGGCGGGCTGCTCTACTACGTGACGCACTCGTACAACCTCGCTCAGCCCGACGAGCAGCGCATGAGGCATGATCAGGTGGCGGGCTTCCCGTGGGACGTGCGCCACGGATGAGCGCGTCGGATCCAACACCGCAGAGTGTGCGATCGGTGCTGCCCGCTGCTCGAGCGGGCGCTGGCGAACCGCTGCGCGGGCCCGTGGCGATCGTGGGCGGCGGCGGGATGCTGGCCCGCGCGTTCTTGGAGCAGCTCGGCGAGCGGCGCGTCGAGGCGCGAGCTTTCGGGCGCGCGGAAGTGGACATCACGTCCGCGTCCAGCGTCGCATCGCTCAAGGGGTATCCGACGATCATCAACGGCGCGGCGTGGACCAACGTCGACGGTGCTGAGGCCGACGAGGCGGGCGCAACGCGCCTCAACGCGGCGGCGTTGGGGGTGCTGGCGGACCACTGCCGCGCGACTGGCGCGACGCTGGTCCACTTCGGGACCGACTACGTCTTCTCTGGGAATGCAACCCAGCCGTACGCACTCGACGCACCGATCCAGCCGGTAAACGCGTACGGCCGCTCGAAGGCCGCGGGAGAGGAGGTTTTGCGTGACCAGATCCAGCGCGGGCTCAAGGTGCTGTACGCGCGAACAAGCTGGCTCTATGCGCCGTGGGGCAAGAACTTTGTGCGAACCATCGCCGCGGCCTCTGCGACGCGGCCCGAGCTGCGCGTGGTGAACGATCAGCGCGGGCGGCCGACGAGCTCGCTGACGCTGGCGCGGGCGACGCTCGCGATGCTCGACCGGGGCGCTCAGGGCGTGACGCACCTGACCGACGGCGGCGAGTGCACGTGGTTTGATCTGGCGGCCGCGATCGTTCAAGATCTCGGGCGTTCGTGCCGCGTCTCCGCGTGCGCTTCGAGCGAGTTCCCAAGGCCCGCGGCGCGGCCAGCGTACAGCGTGCTGGACCTGAGCAACGCCGAGTCCCTGATTGGGGATATGCCTCACTGGCGTGAGGCGTTATCAGAGACTTTGCGCCAGCTTGAGCCGTGACACAAACGGCCGCGATGGGGTCTTGACGCAAGCGAAGGGAAGAAGAGGTGAGGTCGCGTAAGTGGAGTAGGCGGGGTTGGATGGACAAGATTGCGCTCACCTGTATTCGCGCGCGAACGTTTCACCGATGGGTTCGTAGAGTGCGAATACGCCGCGAAGTTCTGCTTCCGCGGCCTTGGGATCAACCGTGGGCTTCAAACAGTACGATAATGACTGTTGAAGTGAGCTTTCTCGCCGCCGTGTCCTCGTTGGTGGGGCTTTCTGACCATCTCCGAGGCGAGCAGAGTCGCCGCCAGGGTTCTTCCTGGCGCTTGGCTCAGGAACTGGTTCTGGGCTGATCGCGGCGCCTCAGGCGTGCGCGACAAGGACGAAGTCTACCCATTGCGTGTCGAAGTCTACCCACTGTTGGTCCGAGATCGTGCTTGTCCGTGTGGTTCAAATATGCTCGCGACAACGAGTGCTTTGATCGTGCGGGCTCGTGGCGGCTGGAAAGCCTGGAATGAGTAGCCTCGCGATGACGGCAATTCGACAGTGTCTCTGCCGCGCTCTGCGCAGGAGGCACATCTCGATGACGAACTCTTCACAGCACACGCATCTGAACAACGGCCGCAGTCGGTCCATTTCTCGGGCCATGATCGGTGTCGCGTTCATCGCGGTGGCGGCGGGCCATGCGACGAGCATGGGCCAGCTCGTGAAGCAGACCCAGCAGCAGAACAGCCAAGCCTCTGACCATGAGCAGCCCGCGCAGCCAGCGGCCCGCGGAGCTTTCGGTGCGAAGCGTCAGCCAGTGGTGCGGACCTCGCCGTCGCGGGCATCAGCCCTGACTCGATCGAACGTGCCAAGGGTGTTGCCGCGGTCCACGGCGGCGGGCTCGGCCTCGGCGGGCAACGCATCGGTGACGACCAAGCCCCGGCAGGGATTGCTGGGCACTTCAAGGACGACGACTAAGACCGCGGCTCCGCGCAGGGGCCTCTTTGGCGCTAGGACGACCGCGGCCGCTGCGGCGTCGGTCTCCGACCTTGGCTCGCCGGTGGATCCGACGATCACAGGCTCGAACGTTCCCACGCTGATTCCGCCGTCGAACTCCGACATGCTCGGTGGGTCAGGCGGCTTTGGCACAGATACGAACTTTGCGGGCTCGTCGAGATACTCGGGCGGCGAGTCTCAGTCGTCGGGAAGCACCGGCGGCGGAACCTCCAGCTCGGGCGTTGAGTCCTTCGGCGGCTCGGGCGGCTCAGGTAGCTCGGGCGGTTCGTCCGGGTCCGGTGGATCATCTGGCTCAGGCGGCGTTGAGTCCTTCGGCGGCGGCAACCCTCCTCCTCCCTCTGGTGGCGGCAGCGGTGGGTCTAGCGGCGGTTCCGGCGGCGGCTCGGGTGGTGGCTCTGGCGGTGGCCAGGGCGGCCCGGTCGAGCCCCCGTCCGGCGGCTCAGGCAGTGGTTCTGGCGGCAGCGGCGGCGGTGGTCCCGGCCCCGGTGGCGGCCCCGATGGCGGCGCCTCCGGCGGCGGTGGCGTCCAGACCTTTGGCGGCGGCAACCCGCCTCCTCCGCCTCCCCCCCCTCCGGGCGGCGGCGGTGGCAGCGGCCCCGTTGATCCTCCTCCGGGCGGCGGTGGCAGCGGCCCTGTCGATCCTCCTCCGGGCGGCGGTGGCAGCGGCCCAATTGATCCTCCTCCGGGCGGCGGTGGTGGCGGCCCTGTTGATCCTCCTCCGGGCGGCGGCGGCCCTGTTGAGCCTCCCCCGTCTGGCGACATCTTCGCCCACCTGATCCCAGGCAGCGGCTTTGCTGGCCCCACGGCGCAGCCCGGCGCGATCGGCACGCCCGACATGCCCGGCTACGACGCGAAGGCCATCGCCCGCTGGGACGTGGTCCCCTATCAGACCTTTACCGGCGAGTTCAACGTCGGCGTCGTCGCCTTCCACATGAACGGCATTGATCGCGTGGATTTCTCGGTGAACGGCGGCGCCTGGACGCCTGTCTACGAGATGCAGCTCAACCCCCAGACCAACGTCTGGGAGTACACCGCCCAGCTCGACGCGAGCGAGTTCGCGGATGGACCAATCGAGGTCCGGGCAATCGCCTGGCCGCAAGGCGCAGGCGAGCCGCGGGTGCTGGGGGGAGAGATTGACGGCGCTGGCCGCGCGGCGGGGGAGCACTCCCTGTTACTCTCAGGCAACGCAAACGGGTCGTTATCCGAAGCGGTTCGGTTCGTCTCTCCCACGGGCAACGATGCTAACAACGGTCTAACTTCTGCGTCGCCGAAGGCGACCGTGGTCGATGCGCTCTGGTCGATCCAGCAGCTGCAGGGCAATGTCGATGGCGCGACTGTATATCTTCTGGCCGGTGACCATGTTGTCAGCGGCGCATCTTGGCCCCGCAGCCAGATCAGCAACTCCTTGCGGTGGGCGAGCATTGAGGCGGCACCCGGTGTGGATCGCGCTGACGTCCGAGTTCGGGGGGCTGGCGGCGACCAGCGGCCGGGCTCGGTGAAGCTCCTCGCGTGGCGGAACTTCACCTACAACGCCGTTACCGGCGGGTCGATCCTGGGAAGCTGGGTGGCGAACAGCCGCGTCTGGTACGACGGTCTCGCGGTGGATGGCGGCAACAGAACATTCCCCAGCGCCAATGGCACATTCGGGCACAGTGACTTCCCGGGCGGTAAGTATGCAACTGGCCTGTTTGTTGAAAATGTTGCAAACGCAACTGTAGGATTCACGCTCGCACGCGATATAGAGATTGATGGTATCTTGAGCGATGCCTTCAGTGGCTGCAGCATGGTCGTCAACTCGACCGTGACCGACATCAACCAGGGGAGCAGCGGCGCACACCCCGATATTCTGCAGTACTTCGGCTGGAACCCAACCAACATTGTGATCTATGGCCTTCGAAGCGACCCGAGCTTCGCCTATCCGAACGGTGTGCAGGGATTCTTTGCGGGAGGTGGACTAACAATCACCGACTTTGCGATGGTTGATTGCCTCATCGCAAACAGTCCGAGCTGGAGCAGCGCGTTCGCACTCAGCGGAACGATCAAACACTTGTTCGTGAAGGACACCGAATTCCGAGGGTCTGCACGCTGGCTTGATCCTTCGTCCACCGAAAACATTGTCTTCGACAACGTTCTCTGGCCGTATGGATCACCCGGCAACCGATCGGGTGTGACCTATCGGAGCCGAGTGGCCCCATGACCACGGTCGAGCGAATTGGGTTGATCACTGAAACAATCGCTTGAATTTACGCGCCCAAGCAGCTCGAGGATTGAAATGGCAGATCATCGAGATCGGCGGCAGGCAGGTGCTCTCGCTGGTGGTGTTCACCGCCTTGGCTCGCCTGTTGGACGCAGAGTCCTTCGGGCTTGTTGGGATGGTACTCGTCTACAATATGGTGATCGGGCTGCTCGCCGACTTTGGGATGGCCACCGCCCTCATCCAGCGCCGCGAGCTCGACCAAGTCCATCTGGACACCGCATTCTGGTTCACTGCGGGCTGCGGTTGCCTGCTGACGGTCATGACTATGGCCCTTGCCTGGCCAATTGCATTACTATTCGGTCAACCTCAGTTGTCGGATCTGTTGTGGTGGGGCTCGCTGGTGCCGTTGCTCGGATCGCTTACCACGGTCCCGATTGCATCCTTCATGCGGAGCATGGACTTCCGCCGCCCCGCCGTTCGAACATTGGCGGGCAATCTCACGGGCGCATGTGTTGGTCTTTGGATGGCATTCAGTGGCTATGGGGTATGGTCTCTCATCGGCCAGTACTTGGCCGCAGCCGTCGCCAGCCTGTGCTTTGTCTGGTACGCTACAAGCTTCCGGCCGCGATTCCGATTCTCTTTCGGCCATTTCCGCGAGCTGTTGGACATCGGTAGTGGCGTCTTCCTCACCGCGCTCCTCTGGAGCTTTGCGAGCCGTGCAGATCAGTTTGTCATCGGACGGATGCTCGGCGCGGTGGTACTGGGCCAATACGTCGTGGCGGTCAGGCTCGCTGAGGTTATCAAAATGGGTGTGCAGCAGCCGATGAGCGCTGTGGCCCTCCCGATGTTCTCCCGGATCCAAGGTGATCCTGCACGACTCGGAAAGGCGATCAGCCAGGCGGTTCGCTTCAATGTCTTTGTGTGCGCTCCCGTCTTTGTGGGCCTTGCGACACTCTCGCCTGAGATTGTCTTGGTTGTCCTAGGATCAAAGTGGATCGAGGCGACAGAACCTCTGCGACTACTCGCGGTGTATAGCCTGCTCGCGACGTTCTTCACGTACATTTATCCAGCGTGCGTGGCGGTCGGGGCTGTACGGGCCTATTCACTCATCAATATAGGCTGCTGCATTGGTGCAGTCGCTGCCAGTGTCTTAGGTGTTCGATACGGCGTCAATGCGATCCTTTGGGGACTCATCCTCAACATACTGTTGACTGGGCTGGCGGGATTGCTCTTCCTGAAACGGCACGTGGGGATCTCCCTACGAAGCTACATCCTGCCGGCTTCGCCCGGACTTGCCGCGGCTCTGCTCATGGCCATCGTGCTGCTCGGGCTTCG
>JBBQGR010000135.1:0-6728 GCA_038323185.1 Phycisphaerales bacterium
GGACGCAAACTAAGGCCGGGCGGTGGCGTGTCCGCGGCGAATGTCGAGGCGAATGTCGAGGCGAAGGGCCCGGGAAACCACCTGATTACGGCGGGGTTTAGCGTACTTCGGAGCCAGCCCACCTCTCGACTACTGTGCGCAGTTCGCCCTCGTGGTGGGGTGTTGCTTGCGGGCCAAAGTACTTGAGTTCGAGGTCGCCGATCTCTTGATCGAGGGCGGTGCGCCGCGCTTCGTTGAGGCGCGGCGCGTGGGTGGTTCGGTAGCGACGCAGTGATGTGACGACGCCCAGGGGTGTCATGCGTGAGGGTGCGAAGAGGGACGAGGGGGCCGCGACTTCGCTGCTGCCGCGGCGGCGCAGGAGCACGATGATGGCTCCTGCGATGAGGGTGAGCATCGCCGCGATGGTGAGGGTGATGGGCGACCAGAAGGGCGTTGCGACTGCGACGGTGGCGCCCTCGACTGGAACGATGTCGAGGTCTGAGTAGTACCGCGCGTCCATCTTTGCTCCGACGCCTTCCTTCAGTGTTGGCACGGTGAAGGCGTGGCCGACGGCGCCGCCGCCGCGGGTGTAGGTAACGGTGTAGCCGCGCTCGACGTTGAGGCGGTACATGCCCGACTCGTCGGGCTCGGGGTAGCCGTCCTTTGGCTCTTGATCGCCGCCGCTGTTAAAGCCGAAGCGGCCGGTGGCGACGTCGCCCTTCTGCAGGATGATGGGCGGGCGGCGCTCGATGCCGCCCTCGGCGACGGTGTAGCCAGTGAGGGCGCTGTCAACGTTGGCGAGGATTTCGGAGATGTCGGGGAGCACGCCGCTGCCGCGGACTTGAACTTCGAGCGTGACCTTTCCGTCCTTCTCACCATCCGAGATGGCGCGGACGTCCACGATCTGAGCGACGGTGAGGTTCTTCACGGGGCGCGGCGCGCGCTCGGGCGTGACGGCGAGGAGGGGCGTGTTGCTCGGAAGGGCGAGCGTGACGGGGCCGGTCTGGTCGTTGAACTGCATGTCGAGGACGATTTGCGGGAGACGATCCACGCTCGCGTCCTTGCGTGTCAGGATGGCGTAGGCCATGGGCTTCTCGAGCCAGCCGTCCTGACCATCCTCAACGACTCCGCGGGCGGGCATGAAGGGATCAAAGAATCCCACGGAGTCGACGGTGAAGCCCTTGCCGAGCGCGTTCTCGAGTGCTTTCTGGAGCTGGTCGCGGTAGTTGATCTCGCGGAAGTTGTTGCCGACGCGGCCCCAGACGTTGTTCTGCAGGTACTTGGCGAAGCCGCCGGTCTCGCGGTCGACGGAGTTTGTAAAGCGGAGCGAGATGAGCGCGCCGAAGGGCTGGCCGACGCCGACACGATCTTCGCCGTCGAGGGTGACGCGGAGCTTGATCTCGTCCTTGATGAGATCCTGGTAGAGCTCTTCCATGGAGCGGAGCGAGGCGCCGGCGGGATGGTCGCCGATGATCCGCAGCGCGTGACGCACGAGACGCGGCTTGACCTCGGGCTCGGCACGCTCGACCGCGGCCTGGATATCGGCGGCGAAGACCGCGAGGTGCCGATCCAGCGCTTCTGGCGGGAGCGTGCGCATCGAGTTGCGGATGAGGTCGATCTGGTCGTCCTGGAGCGTGCCTTCCTTGGGGAGATCGTCGGGACGAAGGAAGTTGAGCTCGGCGGTGCCCATGGCGGCGCCGAACCAGCGTCGGTAGATGGTTGGATCGTCGCGCTCCTGGCCGGTGGCGATGGCGCCGCTGTAGCGTGCCGCGGCCTGCGCGAAGGCCTCGAACGCGGCGCGGCGGAGTTCGTTCTGCTTCGCGGGATCCTCCTCGCCCTTGCCCTGCGACTGGTTGAACTGCATCCGGTCGTAGGCGAGCGCGGCCCTGAGCACCGAGAGCTTCCAGTCGTTGGGCTGGCTGGCGACCGATGAGTCCGCGAGCTCGAGCGCGAGGCCGTAGCCCTTCTCGACCAGGAGTGCGATCTCCGAGTCCGAGCGCTTTGTTCCGGTTGAGCGCTGGACGGTGCGGCTGCGCCAGTCGCCATTCAGGCTTGCGCCCATCGTCTGGGCCAGGCCCGCGGCGGTTGAAGCCGGGATCTTCTCGAGCGGACCGAAGACTCGCGTGAGATCGGCCTTGTCATAGACCTCCGTCTTGGCGTGGCAGGCCTTGAATGTCGGCACGATGGCGGGGAGCGAGCGCGGCTCAACGCCGATTGCGGAGAGCGTGTCCATCAGGCGATCGAGCCGGTCGAGATTGCGGCGCTGGCGGCCTCGCGTCAGCGGGGCGGCGGGGATGAACTCGCGGTAGAAGAAGTAGAAGGGGAGGTTTTGCTCGTCGGCCTCGGCCTGAGGGTTGAGCCGCTGCTCCCAGCCGACGAGGAAGTGGTTGGCCAGATCGGCGGCCTGCTCGGGGCTCTTCTTGATCGCGGCCTCGAGGAGCGCCATGGCCATATCGGTCTCGTCGGCGAGTGTTGCGATGCCGATGGAGGCCTTGCGGGCGCGCGTTGCGAGGCTGGGCTCGAGCGCGGCGAGCCAGCGCTCGCTTGGGACTGCGCGCAGCAGCAACTGAGCCTCGCGCGCGACGGTTCGCTGCTGGCCCTTCTCGGCGACGGTTGCCTCCATCTCCGCAACGAGTGCGGTGGTGAGCATTCGCAGGGGAACTCGCAGCGATGATGAGTCCACGCCCTCACGCGCGAGGAGGATGTCCACGCCTTCTTTGAGCGTGAGGACTGCCTGGGCTCGCTGCTCGACATCGAGCTTTGAGTCGCCGATGGAGGCCGCCGTCAGGGCCATGATCTCGAGCGCGACCGGGCCGATGGTGTCGCTGGCGAAGACCTCTGTGAGCCATGGGCGCACTTGCGCGGTTGGGACGCTGGCCATGCCCTGGATGGCGCGCTTCAGGCCTTCTCGGCGCGTCTCGAACGTTGCACGCGGCAGCAGTGCCACCTCGCACGCGATCGCCCACGCTTCCTGCGAGAGAGCCTCGCGCTCTGGCCCTTCGACGGCGGCCTGCGCGAGCGCTTCCTTGTAGCGCGCGTGGACGAGCAAGAGATCGCCGTCGGCGCTCGCGCGGGCTGCTTCGAGTGTTGGGAGATACTCGTACGCGTCCTTCACGAGCGCGCCGCCAGCGAGGAAGTCGATGGTGCGGCGACGCGATGCGGCGTCCTTGGGACCGAAGAGTCGTGTGCCCGAGCGGATCTGGGCGAGCATCGGGGCGGGGCTGTTCTTCTTCGAGGCGGTTGCGAGGAGCTTGCCGAGCGTTGTGATCTGCCAGGGCTTGAAATCGCCCGGCGACGCTTCCGCAAAGGCGAGAACTTCCTCGGGGAGGAGGCCCGGATCACCGCGGCCCATTGCCTGCATCACGAACGCGTAGATCGCTTCGGCCTCGGGGAGCGGGCGTGAGCGGAGATAGGTCGCGAGCGTTCCCCACTCGCCGGCCATCGCGTGCAGGTGGATCCACTTTGCGATGTCCTCTGCGGGGGCGGTTTCGGAGTTTGGGTATGGCACCTGGCCAAAGCCAAGCCTTGCCCGCGCGGCGAGAACAGCCTGCGGCTCGCGCGCGAACTCCATTTCTCGCATCGCTTGCGTGATCTCCTGACCCTTGCTTGCCTGGGCGCTGCGTGCCGCCGCGAGGCCGAGCAACTGATCGAGATCGACGCCGAGATCGGCGTAGTACGCGCGCATCTCCACCTGCTCGGGCTCGGCCAGCGCTTCGTACTGAGCCTTGAGCGCCGCGATCTCATCGGCGGTTGGCGGACCGTCGGCGCCTGATCCGGCGGCGGCGGGAACTGGCGGGCCTTGGGCAACTAAGACTTCCTCGGCACTTGCGGCCCCATCGACGGCGGGTTCTGGCTCGGTGGCCTTTGCCGCTTCGGCTGGCATGGGCATCGCGCGCATGATCGTCACGGCTGGCACGGACTGCGCCATTGCGCGCGAGGCCGCAATGGACACCGCAAGACCCGCGGCCATCATCACGCTCGCGACCCAGGCCGCACCGCCACTGTCTCGTCCACGCAGCTTCATGCCAGGCTCCACTTCGTCCGTTGGTCTCGTTACTTGTCTCGTTACTTGTCTCGTCAATTGCGCCGTCACTTTGCCACCGACCGAACTCGCATCACGCACCGACGTTGCTCTACCAACCCTGACCGATCTCACCATCAAGCCCGGCACCGTTGCTTGGCTGGTCTCCGGGCCTTCGCCCTCGGCGGCCCGGGCGCTTCTCGCCGAGTCGCGAGCCTGCGCCCGTCGGCGAGTCCTTTGGCCGCGCCTTTGCGTAGATCTCATCAAGGGAGCTCTGCTCTAGATTCAGCACGAGCTCGCCGTTCTTCTCGTGGTTGGCCACTACTTCGGAATCGCCGCCGGTCGCGCGTGCTTGCTCTGCGAGGTAGCGATAATTCTGCCTTGCGCGGCCGGACACTTCGCGCCATTGCTCACCGGGCTTGCCCGCCAGACGGAGCAACCTTGCGCCGTAGTAGAGCGCGGTCGCGAGTTCCTCGCGTGCTTCGAGCCCCAAGGGTGAGTCGGCCTCGCCGCTCTCACCCAGCGAGGTCAGCAGCGATTCAAGATCGTCCGCGCCGCCACCGACATCGCCCGCGCGCACCAACGCCCGCGCCCGCGCGAGGCGCACGCGATTGCGCAGGTCCGAGTCGCTCTCTTGGATGAGGTCCTGCGCCTCTCCAAGTTCGTCGGCGGTGCGTTGCCACTTCTCACCCGCGACCGCATACGCGGCGTCTTCGGCTTCGCCAGCGGCTTTCGCGGCGGCGATGAGGTCTGGGTCTTCCTTGCCAAAGGCCGCGCGTCGCGCGGCGATTGCCGCGAGGTGCTTCGCGTACGCCGCGTCCTGGGCCTCGACGGCCTCGGACTGCAAGGTCTGGGCGTGAGCGATCATTCCCGATGCGATGTCCTCTTTGAGAGCCTGCTGGCCGGGCCCGAAGTGGTACGCAAGGGCCAGGACGGGCACGACAGCCCAGAGCGTCCAGCTGGCGCGCGAGCCGATGGTCCGCATCATGCTTGGAGGTCCGTTCATGCCGCCCGCCTTTCGCCGATTGCGAGTGCCGCGACCCTGCCGCGCTCGGCGGCGCTGCGGCGCCCGCGGCGGAAGGCGGCTGGAACACCGAACATCGCGAGCGCAGGTCCGATGAGGCCAACCATTGCTGCGCCGGTGCCCATCGCCATCAACCCCGCCTCACGCAGGCCCCCAACATCCGAGACTCGAGGGGAGATCATGCTGAGCCGCTCCACAATTTCCGTGGGAAGGTGGCGTGTATTTCCCTCGTGGAAATAACCGCCGAGGCGTGCCGCCAGCGTCTTGAGAAGCCACGGATCCTGGCGAGAGCTGTGCCCTGAGATCAGCGTCGGCTTTGTTGGATCGCCCACGCCGATCACGATCGTGTCTGCGATGGATAGGGGCGGTGCAGAAGGAGACGGCGCGACCTTGAGGTCACCATCGCTGATGATCACGAGCGTCGTGGACTTTCGCGCCCAGCCCTTGGCCATGCGGAAGGCCTCGTCGATTCCGTCCTGCATGTCGGTCTCGCCAGCGGTGAAGGCCACGTAAAGGGGGAGGCCGCCCATGACGCTGCTGACGACATTCTTGTCTGTCGTGTCCTGGAGCAGCGGCAGCGCCTTGGTGTAGAAGACGACCATCGAGATCCGCGTGTCCTTCATGTCGAGCCGATCCAGAATCCCCTGGACGAGCCTTCCCCCCCACTGCCCGCGCGTCATCTTCTCGGGCCCGGGCCCCGCGTCCTTCAGGTTCATGCTGGGTGAAACATCAAGCACGATCAGCAACTGCCGCGACGCACGCGGATCGGGCTCGGACTGCACTTCAACCGGGTCATGGGCCATCAGGACCAGAGCGCCCCACACCGCGAGGGCCATCCCGATAGCGCGGACGACGGGCGCGCTGCGTGCCCACCACGCGGGGCGGCCCGATGGGCCAAACGCGAGCCGCGCGACGCGCGAGACGCGGCGCGCGTGCTGCCACTCAGCGAGCGCCGCGAGGGCGAGCACCACGAGGGCAAGCAGTGTGATCAGCGGCACATTCAGCACATTGAGCAGGTTCACCATGGTGTGTATCTCACTCCCATGAGGCCGATGCCGTGCAGGCCGAGCAATGCCAGCACCGCGATCGCGAACGGACGGAAGTGGTCCATCGGCACGGTTCCCACGCTCGCGTATCGCGCGGGCTTCATGCGATCGATGTGCGCGAAGACGGTGCGGAGGCTCGCGGCGTCGCTGGCGTGGAATCCATCGCCGCCCGTGCCCCGCGCCAGCTCCACAACCTCGGAGGGAATGTCCGACTGGTCAACGTGGATGTGGTACAGCGTGATTCCGGCGGCTTTAAGCTCGTCGGCGACCTCGTACTCCTCGCCATTGCCGAGATCGCTGCTGAATCCATCGGAGACGAGCACGATGAGGCGGTCGCCCTCGGTCGCCTCGATTTCCATGTTGGACTTGCAGAAGCGAAGTGCCGCGGCGATCGCGGTGCCGCTCATGTGGCGCGGCTGGTTATCCGGATTGGCGAACGGCATGGCGTTGCGCATCACCTGCAGGTCCTTGGTCAGCGGCAGCCACCGGATCTGCGCCACGCCGAAGAGCGTCAGGCCGAATGCGTCGCCCTCGCGCGCCCGCGTGAAGTCCTCGATTGCTTGGCTTGCGATCTGGTAGTTTCGCCCGCTCATGCTGCCCGAGACGTCCATGCAGATCTGGATGTTGGTCAGGAGCCGCTCGCGCTTGGGCTGCTTCA
>JBBQGR010000136.1:0-6718 GCA_038323185.1 Phycisphaerales bacterium
GTACATCGTGAAGAACATCGTGCTGATCGCAGCCGGAATCGTCGTCGGAGCATCGGTCCGCGGGGGCGCAATGGTCGCAAGTCCGACCGTGGCCCGTCGTGCTCTTGAGGAAGATGAACGGGAGATGCGCCGCCTGCGCCCTCCCTAAGTCAAAGTGCTCCAAGAACAGGCGATCGAGTTTTCTTGGCAGAGTGTGAGCAAGGCCGGGCGGAGATTCTTCGCGATCGCGATCGTGACAACCGCGTCGAGGCCGGCATGGTCTTCGACAAGATCAACGCTCGTGCACAGCGAGGCTTCTAGAAGGTTCTTCAGGCGCGCGAGCGTGAAGAGCAAGATCTTGGCGTTCGGTCGGAACGTGACCAAGAGAGATCAACATCGCTCGATGGGCCGTCGTCACCCCGGGCCGTGGAGCCAAAGACTCCCAGCGTGGCGATCGGGAAATCTTGGCGAAGCCGCGGCATCAGCACGTGCAGTGCGGTCATGATGTCGGTTGTGTTCGACATCCGATGCCGCTCATTTGCCCTCCGACTTGCCTCAACCAACCGCCGCGCACACCTTCTTCGCCGCGTCCGTCAGGTCGGTCGCGGCGGAGAGGGTCGGCAGCTTGGCCTTCGCCTCGATCAGGAGCGCGCGGCCTGCGTCGACGTTGGTGCCTTCGAGGCGCACGACCAGCGGCACCTTGAAGCCCGTGGTGCCGTCGGCGTTCTTGTACTTAGTCGCGGCGTTGATGATGCCCTGGGCGATGATGTCGCAGCGCATGATCCCGCCGAAGATGTTGACCAGAATCCCCTTCACGGCAGGATCGCTCAGGATGATGGAGAAGGCCTCGGTCACGGCCTCCTCGGTCGCGCCGCCGCCGACATCGAGGAAGTTGGCTGGCTCGCCGCCGTGGAGCTTGATGATGTCCATCGTGGCCATCGCGAGGCCCGCGCCGTTCACGAGGCAGCCGATGTTTCCGTCGAGCGCGACGTACGAGAGGCCGAACTTCTTGGCCTTGAGCTCGGCGGGGTTCTCTTCGGTGGGGTCGAACATCGCTTCGATGTCCTTGTGACGGAAGGTGCCGTTGTCATCGAAGGTGAACTTCGCGTCGATGGCGATCACGCGCCCCTCGGGGTTCGCCGCGTCCTTGGCGAGCACCAGCGGATTGATCTCCGCGATCGAGCAGTCCTTCTCGATGAAAACGCGGGCGAGCTTCATCATCACGTCCGCGGCCTGGCCGAGGTGCTTGCCCTTGAGGCCGAGCCGCTCGGCGACGTTGCGGGCCTGATAGCTCTGGAGGCCCAGCACCGGGTGGAGCGGCTCTTTGATGATCGCCTCGGGGCGCTCGTGCGCGATGGTCTCGATCTCAACGCCGCCCTCGCGCGACGCGATGAGCACGTTGCGGCGGGTCTTGCGATCGGTGGTGATGGCGAGGTAGAACTCCTCGTTGCCGCCGCTAGGGCGAGCCATGATGTCTACGCCGTCGGCGACGAGAAGCTTCTTGACATCGAGCCCTTCGGGCGGGGTCTGGGGGCTCTTCATGCGATTGGTGAACATGAACCGGGCGGCGGTCTCGGCGTCCGCCGCGGTCTTCACGAGCTTTACGAACCCGGCCTTGCCACGCCCACCCGCAAAGACCTGGGCCTTCACGACGGCGAGGGGTGAGGCTTGCCCGCTGGTAGCGCTCTTGAACGCGCCGGCGGCTTCTTCGACGGAGGTGATGACCTTCCCGGCGGGAACGGGAATGGCGTAGGAAGCGAGGAGGTCGCGGGCCTGGTACTCGTGGATCTTCATGGGGCGATGGTAGTCGGCCAGAGTCCGTTCTGGGGCAGCGGATTTGCGGCAGAGCTACGTGAAGGCGCAACATCCAGCCCGCGATGGTGGGGGGTGGGGGAGAGGGGGAGTGCGAGAACCTTGCCGCGTGCGGTTGGCCTTATCCCAGCTTCTTGAGCATCATCCGGAACTCGTCGACGTTGGGGCTTGAGTCTTCGGCGACGCGCATCGCGATCTTCTCTTCCTCGACGAGCTTGACGAGGTGCCAGTTGAAGTCCTGCATGCCGGTCTGGCGCGCTTCGATGCTCTTGAGGTACTCGCGAAGCTCACCCTCGCGCGCTTCGAGGATGAACTTGCGCACCACGCTGTTGTTCATCAGGATCTCGATTGCGGGGATACGCGGGATCTCGGGGTGCAGCGTGGGCAGCAGCTTCTGATAGACGAAGGCTCGCATCTGGTAGGCCAGAATCTTGCGGACCTGATCGACTTCTTCCTGCTCGAAGAGGCCGTAGATTCGGCTGAAGGTCTGCGTCGTGCTGGATGCGTGGATGGTTCCGTAGACCAGGTGGCCCGTCTCGGCGGCGTGGAGCGCGGCCTCGAACGTCTCCTGATCTCGCATCTCGCCCACCAGCACCACGTCGGGATTCTCACGCACAAGGGCGCGGAGGGCGATCTTGAAGTCCAGGCAGTCGATGCCGATCTCGCGCTGGTTGATCGTGGCCTTCTTGTCGACGAAGATGTACTCGATCGGGTCTTCGATGGTCACGATGTGCACGGGCTTGCGCTCGTTCACATAGTCGAGCATCGCGGCGATCGTCGTGGACTTTCCCGAGCCCGTGACGCCGCAGAGGAGCACGATGCCCTGAGGCTGCAGCGCGATCTCGCTCATCATGGGCGGGAGGAAGAGCTGGTCGAAGCGGCGGATGTTGCTGGTGATGAGTCGGGCCGCGACGGAGAGCTTGCCGCGAGCCTGGAACAGGTTGACGCGGAAGCGGTTGTGGTCGTCGTAGTCGTAGGCGAAGTCGACGGAACCAAACTTGTGCAGGTCGGCAAACTGCTCGTCGGACAGGATGGCCTGGGCGATCTGCCAGAACTCATCGCCCGTGACGAGCTCGGTGTCGAGGCCCTTGAGCGAGCCGCGCAGGCGCAGCTTGGGCACCTGCTCGGACTTCATGATGAGATCGCTGGCGCCGAGCTTGATTGCTGCCTGAAGAAACTTGCCCCAGCGCGTCGCGTGGGGGTCGGTCTTCTTTTTGCGCGCGAGGTTGATGTGGCCTGTGTGGGACGCGGCGCTCTGGACATCTGATTCGACGCTCATGGGTGGGCCCTTGCGCTGGACTGGGCTTGCGTTGGCCGTGGCGCTCTGATCGACCTGTGACAAATGTAACCTCCCGACGGGTTTCGCGACAGTCCGAACTGGCCGAAGTTGCACTTACCCACAACTTGGCCAGCTGGGCTGCCCTTTGCGGACAACACACCGACACCAGACCGACACCAGACCGACACCCGCACCACACAGCCGCGGGCTGCTTCCTGATCAATCCCAAACAGTCAAACCAGCGGGAGCCTTCCCGAATCCTGAGAACGCCCTTCGCGGCGATCGCTGCCGCCGGGGTTCGTGGTGCCGCCGCCGCACCGAATTCCGGAACCGCTTCCCTGCCTGTTGTTTCAGCCAAGTTCTCGGACCCCATCTCGGACGCCTTGTCTGCTTGGGGTTCCGATGCTGGCACCCACCATCCGCATCCGGCTCCGAGTTGGTTCCATTCGCGGGCTGTGGGCCAGCAATCGTACCACATTCCGGTGAGGATGTCACGCTTGCTCGTCGCGCGCGGACTCAAAGCCACGTCCTTGCGGCCTGTTTCCAGTGGTTCCCGCAGTTCGCGCGTGAGTGACTCCAACTGATCACGACCAGCGTTGCTTTGTGTGCTTTGATCGTCTCCTAGGCCAAGCCAGGGGAAAGTCTGGCCACATCGTGTCCACGACATGTATCGACACGACGCGATCGCTCGTTGTCGCGTCACTTTGGGGGCAATATGCAGGGCGTGAGGTACACTCAGAACGCCGCTGTGTTTGGCGGCGTCGACAGGAGCTCTTTATGCGTTTCAGTGGTGTGTTGTCCGCGTTTGGTGCCGCGTGCGTCGTTTCGGGACTGCTCGTCCCGGTTGCCTTGGGACAAGTCACGACTCCCGGTTCGGCCAGGGTGGACGTGCTCCAGCCCTATCCCGGCGACGGTCTGACGGCCAAGCTCTGGTATGAGTCGGTGAACTCGATCCTGGGCGCTGAGTCGGTGATCAACTCGCGATTCTCCGACACGGCGTTCCTCTCGACGCAGGGGGTGGACTATCCGCAGGGTCCGACCAACGTTCTCTCGAACGATGGCTCGACGCTCGCCGACTTTCTGGGCATCGATGCCGACTTCCTGCCGTTTGATCCCACGACCCGCGGCATCGCCTCAAACATCTACGAATTCACAGGGTTCTTTGCCGCCAGCGCGGGTGAGTCGCTCCGGCTGGGCGTCGGTTCCGACGATGGCTTCCGTCTGGTGATCGGCGGCGTGGATCTGGGCTCGGCGAACGATCGCGGCGTCGGTTACACCTTCGCCGACGTGACGTTTGAAGACGCCGGTCTCTACCCCTTCACGCTGGTCTACTTCGCTAACAACCAGGGCGAGTCGGGCGTGCTCTTCGTGCAGGAGACGGCCTCGGGCATCGCCCCGGTTCCTGTGGAGCGGCTCTACGTCGTTCCGGCGCCGGGGGCGGCTGTGCTGCTTGGCGTTTCTGGCTTGCTTGGCGTTCGTCGCCGCCGCGTTGGGTGATTGGCCCTCGGGCTCGGGCGACCTGAGCGTGCAATTCGAGTGATCACGATCCAGCCTCGCGGCCACCGGTGCAATGCGCTGCCAGTCTTGCGGCGCAAGGCGTAACTGCGCCATGGCTTGCGAGATCCAGAATGTTCAGTTGCTGGCGGCTTCCGGGAGGGTCTGCGGGGTCAATTTCAGCGCGACTTTCATCGCCTTCCAGTCTCCTTCGCGCTACCCTTCCGCCCGCGCGAGGCCCGTGTACCGATGCCCGCGTCCTGATGCCTGCTTGCCACAGACGACTAGAAATTGACGGCTAGAGATAGAAGGTAGAGATAGAAGGGTAGAGACCGACCGCTTTTCTCAGACCGACTCCAAAGGGATCCCAGCACCATGTCCACCAACGGCACGATCACCCAGGTTATTGGTTCGACCTTCGACGCCCAGTTCGCCGAGGACAGCCTCCCGGAAATCTACAACGCCATCGAGATCAAGGCCCAGACCAAGGTCGGGTCCCTCTCGCTCGTGGGCGAGGTCCAGAGCCATCTCGGTGGCGGTCGCGTCCGCGCCGTCGCGCTCGGTTCGACCGACGGTCTGACCCGCGGCATGATCTGCGTCGATACCGGCGGGCCGGTCACGGTCCCGGTCGGCGAGTGTGTGCTCGGCCGCGTCTTTAATGTGCTTGGCGAGCCCATCGACAAGGCCGGTCCCGTCAACGCGACCAAGCGTTCGCCGATCCACAAGGCTCCGCCCGAGTTCGCCTCGCTGAACCCCAACACCGAGATCCTTGTCACGGGCATCAAGGTAATCGATCTTCTCTGCCCGTTCGTTCGAGGCGGCAAGATCGGTCTCTTCGGCGGCGCGGGCGTGGGCAAGACCGTCGTGATCCAGGAGATGATCGCGCGAGTCGCCAAGAACTTCGGCGGCTACTCGGTCTTCGCTGGCGTGGGTGAGCGCACGCGAGAGGGCAACGACCTCTGGCGTGAAATGAAGGAAGCCGAGTACACCGACGCGTCGGGCAAGAAGGCCCACGTGCTCGACAAGGTGGCGATGGTCTTCGGCCAGATGAATGAGCCCCCGGGTGCGCGTCTTCGCGTGGCCCTCTCGGCCCTGACGATGGCCGAGGAGTTCCGCGACGCGTCGGGCAAAGAGACGCTGATGTTCGTGGACAACGTCTTCCGATTCACGCAGGCCGGTTCCGAGGTGTCGGCTCTTCTTGGCCGCATGCCCAGCGCCGTGGGTTACCAGCCCACGCTCTCCACCGAGATGGGTGCGCTCCAGGAACGCATCACCTCGACCGCGAAGGGCGCCATCACGTCGGTGCAGGCTATCTATGTGCCCGCCGACGATCTGACGGACCCGGCCCCCAGCACGACCTTCGCCCACTTAGACGCCTTCATCTCCCTCTCCCGCAGCATCGCGGAAAAGGGCATCTATCCCGCCGTGGATCCCCTCTCCTCCAACTCGCGCATCCTTGATCCGCAGATCATCGGCGAGCGCCACTACAACGTCGCGCAGCGTGTCCAGCGCATCCTGCAGCGCTACAAGGATCTCCAGGACATCATCGCCATCCTCGGCGTGGATGAGCTGAGCGAAGAGGACAAGCGCACGGTGGGCCGCGCCCGCAAGATCGAGCGCTTCCTCAGCCAGCCCTTCCACGTCGCCGAGCAGTTTACTGGCTTCAAGGGCGTCGATAGCCCCCTCGACCAGACCATCGACAGCTTCGAGCGCCTCGTCAATGGCGAGGGCGACGACCTGCCCGAAGGCGCGTTCATGTACGTCGGCAACCTCGACGACGCGAAGGCCAAGGCCGCCAAGATGGCTCAGGGCTAAGTCAGATGGCTCAGGGCTAAGCCGCACGACGCACAGCACAGATCTCACCAACTCCCCGGGCGCAAGCCGGGGGTTTTTGTTTCCGTGTGGGCCGCCGGTCCCCGGCGGTCTTCAGGTGTCATACGCCGCGCGAGCTTCAAGAGTGCCTTGAACCCGCGGCCGCCCGGCCCACAAAAGCCGCAAGAGCCCGCGCGTCTGCGCCAGGCTCTTGCGTCGATCTCTGGTTTGTTTCAGACCGAGCTCTCAGCCGCGAAACTCAGAATCGCTCGTCGGCTCCGCGCATGTTCGAACGAGGGCCACGCGGGCCACCGCCTTCGGGGCCGCGCGGCGGGCGCGGGC
>JBBQGR010000137.1:0-6671 GCA_038323185.1 Phycisphaerales bacterium
TCCATCACGACGACATCAACCTCGCGGCCCGGCTCGGGGACCGGCGGCTCGGGATCTCGCAGCAGCGGGATTCCGGTGGGGCCGATGTCGCCGCTGAAGATGATCGTGCGGACCTGGACGGAACCGTCGACGGCACGATCCTCGAGGCGCATGTCGATGGAGGCCGAGCCGAGCATGTGGCCGGCGTCGGTGAAGCGGATGCGGACGCCGGGCGCGACCTCGAAGGACTCGCCGTAGGGCTGGGTCTGGAAGCGAGGCAGGATCGAGTCGATCTCGGCTTCGGTGTAGAGGGGCCGGACGGGCGGACCGCCGCGGCGAGCGTTGCGGAAGGTCTCGCGCTCGGCGTCTGCCTCTTGCAGCCGCGCGGAATCACGCAGGAGGATGTCGCAGAAGTCACGCGTGGGCGGCGTGCAGTAGATCTTGCCCCGGAAGCCCGTGTTGGCCAGGAGTGGCAGGCGACCCGAGTGGTCGAGATGCGCGTGCGTCAGGACGACTGCATCGAGCGCGGCGAAGTCGACGGGCGGCAGCCGCAGGTTGCGGCCACGCTCTTCGTGGGTGCCCTGGTGGAGGCCGAAGTCAACGAGGACTCGGGAGGCGTTGGTCTCGACGAGATAGCAAGACCCGGTGACTTCGCCTGCGGCTCCGAAGGTGGTGAGTTTCATGTGTGGTCTTCCTTGGTGGCAAGCTTCGCGAAGGTGTTGCCTTCGCGCGGTATTGGCGTGGCGCTGGAGCACCGGGGAACTCTGGCCTCTGCGCTCTGTGGTGCGGAACTCATACGGCTAGTTTGGCTCGCGGTTGGATGAGATCCAGTCAAAAGTGAATATCAGCCGCCATTTTGCGCACGGCGGCGGCTCATGGGCTCAGATTGTGTGTCCGCCGGGGTCGCGGCTGGAATCAGCCTCGCGCGGGCGTGAGCAACTGTTCTGGATTCTGGAGAAGCTGGATGACTTCTGCGAGGGCGAGGGCCGCGGTTGCGCCGTCGACGACGCGGTGGTCGCAGGCGAGGCTGAGCGGGAGCAGGAGGCCGACGCGGAAGGTGCCCTTGCTTACGACCATGCCTTCGCGAGCGCGGCCGACGGCGATGATGCCAGCTTCGGGGTAGTTGATGACGGGCGTGGCGAAGCGGCCGGCGTGGCTGCCGACGTTGCTGATGGTGAAGGTGGAGCCGCTGAGCTGCTCGCGGGCGATGGTGCGGCTGCGGGCGCCTTCGGCGATGGCGTTGATGGCGCGGCCGATCTCCAGGACGCCGAGGCGGTCGGCATCGCGGATGACGGGGACCATGAGGCCGCTGTCGGTATCGGTGGCGATGCCCAGATGGACGCTGCGGTGCTGGACGATGGAGGCTTCGTAGGCAGCGTCGCCGGGCTTCTCATCGACGGTGGCGTTGAGGGTGCGGAATCGCGAGTCGCCGAGAACGCGGCACATGGCGGAGCAGACGAATGGGAGGAAGGAGACCTTCTCGCCGCTGGCGCCAGCGAGGCGCTTGCGGAGGCTGTCGAGGGCGGAGACATCGGCCTCGTCCATCACGGTGAAGTGGACGGCCTGGTTCATGCTCTCACGCAGGCGGTTGGCGATGACGCGCCGGACGCCGCGGAAGGGGATGCGGATGGAGTCTTCGCCGTCGGGAATCGCGACCCGGGCCGCTGGCGCAGGGGACGACGGACGCGACGCTGGTGCAGTGCTGGTGGTCGCGGCGGAGCGCGGGGCGGCGGCGGGCTGGGAGTAAGAGACCGGGCTCGCGGCGGCCTTCACGCTTGCGGCGCCGGAGGAACGCACGTCCTTCTCAAGGACTCGGCCGCCGATGCCGCTGCCGGTGACGGAGTCGATGTCGATGCCGAGGTCCTTGGCGAGGCGGCGAACGGCGGGAGTGGCGAGGGCC
Source organism: Phycisphaerales bacterium (assembly GCA_038323185.1). Taxonomy (GTDB): domain Bacteria; phylum Planctomycetota; class Phycisphaerae; order Phycisphaerales; family UBA1924; genus JBBASU01. The sequence goes on from JBBQGR010000137.1 coordinate 1,880, forward strand.
TTGCCGGGCGCGGCGGACATGCCAGCAAGACCGCCGCTCATATCGCCGACGACGGTGCCAGCGTCCTCGGTGCGTTCGGTGGGCTCGGGGACGTGGTCCATCAGATTGCCCTGGGCCTTTTGGCCGTTGTCGGCGGGGCGGGCGGGCTTGTTGTCTGCCTTGGGTTCGGGCTTGGAGGCGGGCTTGGTCTCCGAGGTTGCGGCGGCCTTCTTTGAGGCAGCGTTGGCGCCGCCGTAGACCACGAGCGGGGCGCCGACCTTGATGACCTCGCCCGGCTCGCCGTGGAGCTCGGCGATGGTGCCGCTTCGGGGGCTGGTCACCTCGACGAGGGCCTTGTCGGTCTCCATCTCGGCGAGGACTTCGAGCTCACCGACGAACTGCCCCACCGTAACGCGCCACTTGATGAGCTCGGCCTCCGCCAGGCCCTCGCCGAGGTCGGGGAGGAGGAAGACGTTTGGATCGTTCGACTTGGCATGGCCCATCGCGCGGAACTCCTGGTGCGGTGCTTGCGAGGCACGCGGCAAGGAGTAAGGATACACCGCCGCATTGGGCTGGGTGAAACTACGCTACCGCTTGCCCACTTCGGCCTCACTACCTCTCTGATCATCCTGATCAGCCTGAATTTGCCTGGTCTGTCTGATCAAACTTCAGTTGCGAGAACTCCGCTTGAACACGAGCCATTTGAACGCTGGCGATGCTTCGCGATCCGCTCTGGAGCACACGCCCGAGCCTCTTGACCTTTGGCGCGTTGCTCGGCTTGAGCAGGCGCGGGTTGCCATCGGCACGAGCGAGGTTGCGGAGCGGTGGCGGCCCTGCCTTGGCGGGACTGCCGCGATGGGCAAGCCCGGGACATGGATCAACTCGGTGTATGGCGCGGGTATGGGCGGCACGGATGCGGCGCCGATTGATGTTGGCGAGCTGGAGGACGTGGTGCGGTGGTACGAGGCCGCTGGGATTGAGCCGCGGATCGAGGTGTGCCCTTACGCGCATCAGTCGTTCCACGATGCGCTGTTTCGGCTTGGGTTTCAGACGCGCGGGTATGAGAGCGTGCTGTTTCGCGAGCTGGACGCGTCGGTCGACGTGAAGCCACCGGTGACGCCGCCGAAGGACTTGACCATCGAGGTTGTGGATCGGACGGACGAGGCGAGGGTGATGGAGTTTGCGACGACAGCGGTTGCGGGATTCATGCCGCCGGGGCAGAGTCCTGATGCGGAGTTTGTTGAGTTGTCTGCCAAGTGTGTGCGTCATCCGCTTACGGTTTGCATTGTGGCGCGGCTGGCGGATGGAAAGGCGGCGGGTGCTGGCTCGCTTGAGATCCACGATGAGATCGCCGCGCTCTTTGGGCTTTCGGTGTTGCCGGAGTATCGCCGGCGCGGGATTCAGCTGGCGATGATCGCGTGGCGATTGAATGTTGCGTCGCGGCGAGGGGCTCGCGTGGCGACGATCGGCTCGAAGCCCGGGATCTCGACGGAGCGGAACGTGCGGCGCATGGGCTTTGAGGTTGCGTACACGCAGCCGATTCTTGTGCGGCCGGGGGCGGGGCTGGTCGCCAACGCCCACGGATGATCGTGAGTGATCAAGCGTGATCAAGCGTGATCAAGCGTGACAGCGGACGAGTGCGAGCTACTCAAAGTCGCGACCCGCGACGAGTGCGCTGCGGAACTTGGCCTCGAGGGCTGCTTCCGCCGCGGGCTGAGGGTGGAGCTCCAGGGGCATGATGAGCGAGAACATCGAGCCGCCGCCGGGCTCGCTCACGAGCTGGATCTCGCACTGGAGGATGTGGGCGAGCTCCTTTGAGATCGCGAGGCCCAGGCCTGTGCCGGTGTGCTCCTTGGTGTGGCCTGCATCGCGTTGATAGAACTTCTCGAAGATGCGCTGTTGATCCTCGCGCGGGATGCCGGGGCCGTTGTCGATCACGCTGACACGGACGCGTTCCTCGGCGGCGGTGGCGCTGGCGACGAGGCGCTCGGCACGGAGCGTGACCTGTGGAACGCGGCCGGTGCGGGACTCGGGCTCGACGAACTTGACGGCGTTGGCGAGGAAGTTGAAGACGATCTGCTGGAATCGCTTTACGTCGGTCATGACGCCTGGGACGTCGTCGGCGACTTCGAGCGTGAGGACCACGCCTCGCTTGTCGGCGAGGGGCTGGATGAGGCCCAGCAAGCCCTCGCAGGCGTCGTGCAGGTTCATGCGCTCGACCTTGACGTCGACCTTGCCGGCCTCGATTCGGGCCATCTCGAGGATGGAGTTGATGAGGGCCAGCAAGCCTTGGCCTGCGGAGATGATGTTCGAGAGGTAGCGAACACGCTTGGCAACGCTGGGGGGGGCGTCGGGCTTCTCGCTGTCGGCCTTGGCATGGTCCATCAGGAGTTCGGCGAAGCCGATGATGGAGTTCAGCGGCGTGCGCAGCTCGTGGCTGACGTTGGCGAGGAATTCGCCCTTGACCTTCGCGGCCTGGTAGAGGAGCGTGTTGGACTCGGCCAGCTCGTGAAGCTTGAGATCGAGCGCGGAGTTGATGGATCGCAGGCGGTCCTGGCCGCCTTGGAGGTCCGAGAGCATCTGGTTCAGCGTGCCTGCGAGCTGCTCGAACTCATCACCCGTGGCGATCTGGGAGCGCACGGCGAGATTGCCCTCGCGGACGCGCTCGGTGGTATCGCGTAGCTCGCGCACGGGCTCGAGCACGAGGCGGCGCGTGATGATCGAGAAGACCAGGAGCGCGAGAACGAGCACGGCCGAGCCCGCCGAGAAGAGAAAGAGCGTGTTGAGCGCGAGAAGCTGGCCGGCCTCGGGGCTTCGCCGCTCGAAGACGACGGTGCCGACGAGGCGCGTGCCGACTGTTGTCGCGACCTGCTGCGGCACCGCGAGCAGATAGACGCGGGTCAGGCCGACCCAGCGTGCCTCGCGATACTCCCGTAAGCCGAGATCGGCGCGAAAGGCTGCGAGCGCATCGCGGATGAAGTCCTCGTCGCTGGCACTCGCGTCGCTGAGGGAGAGCTGCGTTGCGAGGATTCCGGCTCGTTCCTCGCGCAGGGTTTCGCCCACGCGCCGCGGGCTGCTGGCGTCGGTGTTGGCTGGAGCCTGGCGCTCGGCCAGCTCGGCGAGGTCCTCGCCCGCGCGGATCCACGCGCCCACGAGGGACCGCGAGAGTTCGAACTGGCCCTCATCAACGAGGCGCGACATTCGCCACCAGGGCAGCGAGAGCGCCGCCACGACGATCAGCACGATTGCGCCGCCAAAGAGGAGAAGGCACTTGTTGGCGAGGGACATGCCACGCAGCATCGGAGCATCGTACGGCGAACGTAGCTCCGATGCACCGGACCTAGCTGCGAACGATTGCCGCTTCGGTCGGCTCACTCACGGCGCCGTCCCGGTCGACCAGACGGAGAACAAGCTCCCAGAAGGCCTGTACGTGGCGTTGCTCGACGCGCGTGGCACCGATGCTCACTCGGATGACGTACCTGCCCGCCCCGGCGCCGTGCGTCGGCAGCACCGTGTGGGAGATGTAGGCCTTTCCTGATGCGTTGACGTCTTCGAGGAGCTGCTTGGTGCGTGCGTTAATCTCGGCGGTGTTCTCGCCTGTGCGGGCACGAAGGGCGAAGCAGACGAGATTGGCGGTGCGCGGCGCGAGAATCTCGAAACGCTCGTCGGCTCGCACGCGGGCCTCCAACCACTGGGCGAGCTGGATGTGATTTCGGATATAGGCCTGCAGCCCATCGAGCCCGTAGTGGCGCATGACGAGCCAGAGCTTGAGCGATCGGAATCGCCTTCCGAGCGGGACGTGCCAGTCGCGATAGTCGACAACCTGGCCGCTCTGGCTCGCGTCGTTGCGAAGGTACTCGGGCGTCACGCTCATCGCATCGATCAGGCGGCGGCGGTCGCGGACCCAGAAGGTGTCGCAGTCGAAGCCCGTCAGCAGCCACTTGTGCGGGTTGAAGCAGAACGAGTCGGCCTGCTCGATGCCTTCGATCAGCCAGCGATGCTCGGGGCAGACGAGCATCGCGCCGATGTGGGCGGCATCGATGTGGACCCAGGCCTCGCGCACGCACGCGAGATCGGAGCCACGGATGGCGTGGACGATCTCTGCGAGCGGGTCAACTGCGGTGACACCCGTAGTGCCGAGAGACACCGCGATAAAGAAGGGTGTTCGACCAGCCGCGGCGTCCTCGTGCATGGCGGCGAGGAGCGCACTGGGCGACATGCGAAAGGACTCATCGACCTCGATCATGCGGACATGGGTGCGATCATCAGGACCATCGGCGATTCCAGCCACCATCGCGGCCTTGAGGATGGATGAGTGGGCCTGGCTCGATGTGTACGCGACGAGCTCTGGGTGCGAGCCTTTGCCGCTCGCGTTGCTGCGCTGGCGATGGGCCTGCATCGCGCCGCGTCTCGCGGCGACGATGGCCGCGAGGACCGCGTCGCTCGCGGTTCCCTGGATAACGCCGCCGCCATGACCTCCCCCACTGGCGGAGCGAAAGAGGAATGCCTCGGGCAGGCCGATGGCCTCGCCGAGCCAGTCCATTACACGCATCTCAAGCTCTGTGCAAGCAGGGCTCGTGAGCCAGAGCATTCCTTGAACACACAAACCTGCCGCGAGCATCTCGCCGAGCATCGCGGGCTCGCTGGTGTTCGAAGGGAAGAAGGCGAAGAAGCTGGGGGACTGCCAGTGTGTGAGGCCGGGCATCACGACCCGATCAAGGTCAGCAAAGACCTCGTTCCAGGCTTCGCGGGCCCCGCGCGGATCGGCCGCGAGGCCTTGCACCGGCGGATGGAGCGGGAGACCAGCGAGAAC
>JBBQGR010000138.1:0-6661 GCA_038323185.1 Phycisphaerales bacterium
GGTCAAGGATCGCCTCGCCATCAGGCGATACGCGCTCACGAACGCACGCTCGCAGGATCTTTCCGGCACGCTCCAGCGGCTCTTTGACGCCCAGCGACAGGGCCCCGCAGCGGACCAGCAGCCCCAGGCGCGCTTCGTGCCCGACGAACGCACCAACTCACTACTCGTAACCGCGAGCGATCCGCAGCACAAGGAGATCGAGCGTCTGCTGGCGGCGGCCGATACGAAGATGGAAGAGCCCGGCATGGAGCTGGCCATCATCACGCTCCAACAGGCCAGCCCTGCCACCGTTGAGAAGGTCATCCAGGAGGTTCTGATCGGGCGCGATCCCGGGCGGCGCGAGCGCATCCGCGTCGCGGCCGAAGAAGGATCGTCGCTGCTGGTCGTGCGCGCTCCCAAAGAGGAGCTTGAAGAGATTCGATCGATCGTGGCGCAGGTGGATCAGGCCGAAACCAGTGGCCTGCCCGTGCGGTCGATCAAGCTTGAGCGAGCCGATGCGAATCAGGTCGCGACCGCGCTGCAGCGCTTCTTTCAGGAGCGAGCGAACGTTTCGAGCCGCCCCGGGCGGCGCGTCGTCAATCGCGTCGCGGTGGTGGGGGACAAGCGAACGAGCACGGTGATCGTCTCGGCTTCCGATGATGATTTCGAGCAGGTCAAGGGCCTGGTCGCAACGTTCGACACGCCCGCGCCGAGCCAGGACTTCCAGTTCAAGGTGATCCGCCTCACGAACGCTCGAGTCAGCGATGTCGTCGCGACAATCAAGGACGTTATTGACGAGCTGCGCTGGACCAACATGTTCCGTGAGGGCGGCGAAGACTCCGGCATCTATGTCGAGGGGAACGAGCGCGCCAACAGCATCGTCGCGATCGGTCGCGGCGAGGCGATCCAGACGGTCGAGCGTGTCATCGGTGCGCTCGATCAGCCTCCCGAGGCGCGTGCCAAGACCGCCATCAAGGCCGTGCGCGTGAAGAACGCGGACCTGAACGCGCTGCGGACAGCGCTCACGCGGGCCTTCACGACGCCGCGGTGGCCAAGCTGGCGCGGGCCGGACCCGGAGGCCATCACCGTTGAGATCGATCGTGTCCAGCGTGCGTTGATCCTGGTCGGCGCGACCGAGCGCGTGGAGCAGGCGGCGGGCTATATCGCAGAGCTCGATGGCGCGGGAGGGCCGGACGGGCCCGGCGGCCAGCGCGTCGAGTTCATCACGCTCAGCCACGCGCCGGCGGATCGTGCGGCCCAGAACCTGCGGCAATTCTTCGCCGACCGCGCGCGAGCGCAGGGGCTCGACGGCCCCGGCGTGACGGTTGTTGGCTCGCGCGATGGAAATGTCGTGATTGCCTCGGGCGATGCCGACAGCCTCAAGGCTTTGAAAGATCTGGTCGCCCAGATCGACCAGCCCGATGGCGGCAAGGATCGACGCATCGAGGTCATCGCGCTGCAGAACTCCAATGCCGCGGACACCGCCGGCGCGGTACGAGCGATGTTCGCGAAGGACGGGCGAGACGACCAGCAGGTCATCGTGACTCCCCAGCCCAGCACCAACTCGCTGATCGTCTCGGCACCCAACGACACGTTCGCGGAGGTTCGCGCGCTCCTGACGCAGCTCGATGCGCCGCCGACGGCCGAGGGTGCGAACATGGAGACCGTCGCGCTCACCAGCGCGCGGGCACAGGACGTCGCGACTGCCCTTAAGGGTGCGCTCCCGCCCAACATCAAGGTCACCGTCACGCCGGTGGTGCGCAGCAACTCGCTGCTGCTGACCGGCGGCAAGGAGGCCATCGCGTTGGTGATGGAGAAGATCAAGGAGATCGACAAGGAGCCGGTGCGCAGCGGCCTTGCCTTCCGCCGCTTCAAGCTCCTCTCGGCGGAGTCGCGCGATGTGGCCTTCACGCTCGGTGACGTGCTGGACGCCCGCCCGCTGGGGCCCAACGAGCCGCGCCCGAGCGTGGACTACTCGTCCACCGACAACACGCTGACGGTCTACGCCGCGGCGGACCAGATGGCGGAGGTCGAGCGGATCATTGCGGAGTTGGACCAGCCCGCGGGCGACGAGCGCGCCACGGAGTTCGTCAAGCTCCAGTTCGCGAACGCGCAGCAGACCGCAACGGCCCTGCGCGTCTTCTACGGGCGCAGCGCGACCGAAGCGACCAACGCCGCGGCACGCAACGTCACGATCCTGCACGATGCGCTCTCCAACTCGCTTGTGATCCGCGCCGACAAGAGCCAGTGGGAGGGGATCCGCGCGCTGCTCGCCAAGCTCGACACGCAGGAGTATGACACCACCCGCCAGCTCGCGGTGATCGCCCTTGAGCACGCCGACGCCGAGAGTGTCGCGCGGGCGCTCAATGAGGGGCTTCGCGCGCCTCTCGAGGAGCAGCTGAGGCAGGCGCAGATCCGCACGCAGCGCGAGCGCGGGGGCCAAGGCCAAAGCGGGCGTGAGCAGCCGCCAGCAACGGTGCTCATCGATGCCGAAGGCGTGCCGACCGTCTCCGCCGAGCGACTCACTAATTCACTCATTGTCTTCGCGGGCCAGAAGGAGCTTGTGCGGATCAAGGAGATCGTCAAGCAGCTTGATGTTGCCGGATTCGCGGAGATGCCCGCCGCCCGGATCATTGCGGTCAAGGCCGGCAGGCCGAGCGCAATCGCATCGACCATCCGCGAGATGTTCCTCTCTCGCCAGCAGCCGATGGCGGCGGGCCCTCGCAGCGTGCTCATCATCGGCGACGATGCGTCGAGCGCGATCATCGTGCGCGCCGACGAAGAGAAGTTTGCGCAGATCAAGGCACTCGCCGATGCGCTCCAGCAGCAGGGCGAGTCCGGCCGTGTCAGCCCGCACGTGCTGCGGCTGAAGAACGTCGCCGCGGGCCGCCTTCGCCAGACGATCCTCACCACCTTCACCCCGATGGCCCAGGCCCAGGGTGAGACGCTCGCGGTCGAGGTTGATCGTTCGGGCAATGCGCTCGTGATCGCCTGCAGCCCGCGACTGCTCGAAGAGATCCGCAAGGTCGTCGCCGAGCTTGATCAGCCCGTGCTGGGAGCCGGCGCAGGGGACGCGGCGGGCGCGGTGCCGCTGGGGCAGTCGGTCGCGGTCGTTGACGTCACGAACAACGCTCCCGAGCGGATCGTCGAGATGCTCGAGGCCCTGGGCGTCACTCGGGCGCAGGCACCGGATCGTCCTGGTGTCGTGGGCGAACCGGTGGCACTCGTGGTGATGTCGAGCCGTCGCGCCATCGCGGTGATGGGTGCCTCGGCGGATGCAAGAGCGATCGAGGCGCTCGTGAGGATGCTCGATGCGCAGCCCGTGGCGGAGAGCCAGCAGCTCGCGGTGATCCCGCTCAAGCTCGCGACCGCGTCGACCCTCGCGCAGACCTTGACGAACATGCTGAGCCCGACGGCCGACTCGGGCCAGGTCGGTGGCGATGCGGCCCCGGGGCGTGCGCTCGCCGAGCAGGTGCGGCGTCTGAATCTCGTGACCGGCGCGCTCAACCAGCCCGAGGGCGCGGTCGATCTCACCAAGCCGATCCGCGTCCTCTCAAGCATCGAGAGCAACTCGCTCATCATCGCCTCGACGCAGGCCAACATCGATGCGCTCCGCGCCGTGATCTCCGTGATGGACACGCTCCCGGCCGGCGAGGCTCTGCTGGTACGCATCTTCCCACTCGACAATGCTTCCGCCACGCGCGCCAAGCAGGTGATCGACCAGCTCTTCACGCAGGGTGACCGCCTCCGCCGCCTTCCGGGCACGAATCGCCAGGGCCTTCCAACCACAGCGACAGGCCGCGCACTCGCGGGCGAGATCTCTACCGCCGTTGATGATCGCACCAACACGCTGATCGTCGCGGGCCGTGAAGAGGCCGTCGCGCTCGTCGAGGTTCTGATCAAGGACCTTGATAGCGACAGCGCGAGCAAGTGGGTCGAGCCGCTCATCATCCCGCTCAAATTCGCGGATGCAACCGACCTTGCCACGCGTCTGCGCGCGGTCCTGGTTGCTCCGACCGCCAGCACCCCGGACACGCTGGGCCTCCAACGCCAGTTCGGTCGCCTGCGCATGGCGGCGCAAGGCGTACCCGCCATCCCGCCGGCTCAGGCCGAGGCCGGTGCTCCGGCGCCCGCGCTCCAGGAGGGGATGCTCCAGTCCGATCTCTTCGCCCCGCTGACGGGCCTGGTGATCGTGCCCGAGGAGCAGCTCAACGCGCTCATCGTCGTTGGTAGTCCTGCCAACAACGCCGTCGTGTTCGCATTGGTCGAGCAGCTCGATGTCGAGCAGGCCTCGGCCCGCAACACGGTGCGTGTCTTCCCGCTCAAGTTCGCCGCGGCGGATCGTGTCGCGAACGTGGTTCGAGACATCTTCCGCCAGCGTGCCGCGGCGGAGCAGCAGCGTCCCGAAGATGCGCTGATCGTCTCCCCCGATGCCCGCACCAACTCGCTCATCGTCTCAACAAGTCCCAAGAGCTTCGCGATCCTCGATGGTCTGCTCAACGCGCTGGATGGTGAGAAGTCCAACTTCTCCGTCGGGCTGCACGTGATCCCCGTCACCAACGCGGACGCGCGCCAGCTCGCGCCGCGAATCGAGCGTCTGATGCGTGAGCGTCTGCAGGCCGCGGCGGTCTCGGGCAGCGTCTCCAACCCGCTCGACGCATTCAGCATCGAGGCCGAGCCCACGAGCAACCTGCTCATCGTTGCGGCCAGCGCCGAGAACCTCACCGTCGTCAAGGAACTCCTCGCGGCTCTCACCAGCGATGTCGAGAAGATTGCGGGGCTTGAGCGCATGGACGTCATCCAGCTCGGCCGCGCCCGCGCCGCCGAGATCATCCCCGCCCTCAACGAGCTCTACGTTGAGAAGGAGAACCAGCGCCGCGGCCCCGGTGCCGTCCGCGTCACGCCCAACGAGCGGCTCAACGCCGTGATCGTCAGCGGCAACGAGCAGGATCTCATCGAGCTCCGCGCACTCGCCAAGCGGCTCGACACCGCCGAGATCGCCCAGAGGCAGCAGATCCGCTGGATCGAGCTCAAGAGCGCCAGCGCGGGCGAGGTTGTTCGACTCCTGCAGAGCGTGCTCGCGGGCCGGCCAGTCAGTGGCGGCGGCGGGGTCGGCGCCCGCCAAGCCACCAAGCTCCAGTTCCTCCGAGAGCGGCTCCGGGGCGAGATCGCCGCGGCAGGAGACAAGCCCACCGAGGCCGACCTCGACGGCGCGATCAAGGACCAGGTCACCCTCACGGCCGACTCTCGGACCAATGCCGTCTGGATCACGGCGCCAGAGCCCGTCATGAACCTCGTGATCGAGATGATCGAGGACATCGAGAAGTCCGCGGCGGGCCAGCGCAAGATCGAGAAGTTCCGCCTCGTGAATGCCGACGCCGCCCGCATGAGAGCCCTTCTCCGCGACATCTTCAACCTCGAGCAGCGCGGCGACGCGCTCGTGCTCGTGCCCGTCGGACAGGAGCCAAACCCCGACGGCACCCCCCAGCCGGCGGGCCTCAACGGCGGCGCGGTCACGGCCGTCCCCGATGAGCGTCAGCAGCTCTCGATCGCGGTCGACCTGCGAACCAACACACTGATCGTGTCCGGCACGCCGGACTACATCGACCTCGTCCGGCAGGTGGTCATGGAGCTTGATTCCATCGAGGCCAACGATCGCGAGCGGCGCGTCTATCACCTGCGCAACGCCAAGGCAAAGGACATCGAGGCCACGCTCCGCAGCTACTTCCAGGACGAGACCAATCGCGAACGCTCCACGCTCGGCTCCGAGCGTGCGGGCTCGCTGATGCGGATGCTCGAGGAAGAGGTCACCGTCGTGGGCGACACCAGCAGCAACAAGATCGTCATCTCGACCTCGCCGCGATACATGACCAGCGTGCTTGAGATCGTTAAGGAGCTCGACGCGAGCCCGCCGCAGGTCATGATCCAGGTTCTACTCGCCGAAGTCACGATCGACGGGCGCGATGAGTGGGGCATGGACTTCCAGGTTGGCCCCTTCGGTGGCGAGGGATACCAGATCTCCTCCGCCGCAGGGGGTTCGGGCGTCACCACCGCCATCGGCGTGCCGAATCTCGCCGTCACGAGTGCGGACTTTGGCGTTCTCATCAGAGCGTTGGAGAGCCAGGGCAAGCTTGAAGTGCTGAGCAACCCGCAGGTGATGGTGAACAACAACCAGCCGGCGGAGATCAAGGTCGTCGACGAGATCGGCGTCGCTAGCCAGACGGAGCGCAGCAACAACGGGTTGATCTCCGGCGTGACCCGCCTCGACGCGGGCATCATTCTGAACGTCACTCCCTCCATCTCCGCCGACGGCTTCGTGCGCATGGAGATCAAGCCCGAGATCTCAGCCCTGACGAGCCGCACGACGCAGATCAACGCCGACCAGACATCTCCCATCATCACGCGCCGAACCATCGACACCGTCGTCACGGTGAAGGACGGTCAGTCCGTCGTGATCGGTGGCCTGATCCAGACGTCGGAAGAGACGCGCCGAACCAAGGTGCCCATCCTCGGCGATATCCCGATCCTCGGCATCCCCTTCAACTCAACCGAGGACGAGACTCGCAAGACCGAGCTGATGGTGATCCTGACTCCCCGCGTCATCCCCGGCCAGTCCGAGGACCAGGATAAGCTCATCAAGGACGTGACGGAGCAGTCCATCGACCGGCTCGAGAACCCCACG
>JBBQGR010000139.1:0-6657 GCA_038323185.1 Phycisphaerales bacterium
CTGGTTTGATGATCTGACAGTAGTGAAGGTCGGCGGCGTGAGGTGAACGCCCGCACGACCGACGATGCGTTGTTTGATGAGAGCTACACCGACAACCTCGGCCTCAGCGGCCGCGGCCGCCTGACCGCGGCCAAACTCAACAACCGCCAGGGGTACTGGTCTTGACCCCAAAAGCTGGTGCAGCGGGGGTGAGAGTTTTCTGGGATGATACCGGTCTCTGTAAGGAGGCCGAAGATGAAGCGGAAGCGGTTCAGTGTGGAGCAGATCGCGTATGCGATTACGCAGTCGGAGAGCGGGACCATGGTGACGGAGATCTGCCGTCGGATGGGCGTATCGGAGCCGACGTTTTACCGGTGGAAGAAGAAGTATTCGGGGATGGGGGTGGCGGAGGTGCGGCGGCTGAAACAGCTTGAGGAGGAGAACCGGAAGTTGAAGCAGTTGGTGGCAGACCTGAGTTTGGACAAGGCAATGCTGCAGGACATCCTGCGAAAAAAACCGTGAAGCCTGCGCGGAAGCGTGAGTTGGTGGAGTACGTGCAGGCCGCGTATGACGTGAGTGAGCGGCGCGGGTGCGTGGTGCTGATGTTCGCGCGGAGCGTGCAGCGATACGCGAGCGTTCGGGAGCCGTGTACGGAGCTTCGGATGAGGATCAAGGAGCTGACGGCGGCCCGCGTGACGTGGGGCTACCGGCGTGTGCACGTGCTGCTGGCGCGAGAGGGCTGGGCCGTGAACGCGAAGAAGGTGTACAGGATCTACCGGGAAGAAGGCTTGTCGATGCGGTCGAAGCGACCCCGCCGGCACAAGGCGGCGCAGGTGAGGCTGATGAAGCTGGCGGCCACGGCCCGGGACGAGCGGTGGAGCATGGACTTCATGGCGGACCAGTTGGGCGATGGAAGGAGGATCCGAGTGCTGACAATCGTGGACCACTACACGCGGGAGAGCATGGCGATGGAGGTCGGGCAGTCGATGGGAAGTGCTGCGGTGATCGCGGTGCTCGAACGGCTGGGGCGGTTGCGAAGGAAGCCGCGGACGATCTCGGTGGACAATGGCCCGGAGTTCGCATCGAAGGCGTTGGATGCATGGGCCTATCGCAAGGGTGTGACACTGGACTTCAGCCGTCCGGGCAAACCGACGGACAACGCGATGATCGAGTCGTTCAACGCACGGGCGCGGGCCGAGTGCCTGAACGTGCACTGGTTCGAGTCGCTGGGAGAAGCCCGCGAAACAATCGAGGCGTGGCGGACGGATTACAATGAGCATCGACCCCACAGCGCCCTGGGCAACCTGGCCCCCAGGGAGTTCGCTTCAACCGGCCAGGCTAGCCTGGCCGGTTGAAGCCCTTGGCTCTCATCCGAACTGGACCGAAGATGGGGTCAAGACCACACCAACACCGACTCTCATAGACACTGGTACAGAAAATGGGGGCAGGTCACTTGATTCGCACGGTCGTCACTTCGACCCGCCTGATCTTCCTCTACTAAAGCCACGCGCTTCGACAGGCCGCCAAGATTCTCGACCCGCCCGCCTGACAGCACGCGTTGGTTGAGCGCGTCCGCGCGTAGCGCTGGCATCACTCGGCGACCGACCCTTCATCCTCTGAGCAGCTCGATCGCGTTGCCGAAGGTTGCGACAACCTGTTCCGTCCCGGATGTGCGGATCCGCTCCCGAGCGCGGTCGAGATCGGGCGCGTTCCAGATGCCCACGACCACCTTCATGTCGGCGAAGCGGGCAAGTACGCGCTTGCAGACGTACCGCGCGTGGCTTGTCGCCGCGGGCGGCATGGCGCACACGCAGACAGACCTGGGCGTCAGCGTCTCCATCTCCTCCAGCATCTCACCCGACGCGACCACTCTGGCGGAGAGACCTTGGAACTCCAACAGCTGCACCAGCATCAGAGCACTGATCTCATCCGCCTCATCGCGCGCCGGGATGCACAGCACAAGCCCCGCCGCTGCAATCGGGCCCGGCGCACCGACCGATACCGGGATTATCGCCCCATCCGCCGGAACACCGGCTGCGGCGGCGTTTTCGCTGGCCTTCGCCTTCACCGCCGACCTGTGCAGATCGCCAAGCTCCTCGATCAGATCCCTCAGGCTTTGATAGATGAACTGGTCCTGCCCCTCTTCCAGACGCCCGGCCTGTCGGTCGTGCTCCGCCATCGCCAGAGAGGGCATCAGGACGTCCTGATACAGATCAATCAACATCTTGTCCTTGAGGTACTCCTGCGAGAACTGGAACACATCGTCATACTCCGCCGCCAGCAGGCGCTGATACACCTTGGCCTCTGGCGGCAGGCTCGGCCCGTCACCCAGCAGCACGCTGAGGAACTCCAGTTGCGGGACGTGCCGGCCCATGACGACCAGGCACACCGTCAGTGGCGTCGCCATGATCAGGCCCACCGGCCCCCACAGCCAGCCCCAGAACACCGCCGCCACCACTACCGCCACCGCCGAGATGCCCGTGCGCGAACCATATAACCATGGCTCAATAATGTTGTTGCTCACCAGCTCCAGCAGAACAAAGAACCCGATTGTGATCAGCGGCATGTTCCACGTGTCAAACACTGCCAGAGACATCGCAATAGGCAGGGCCGCACCGACCCAAGGACCCACATAGGGAACGAAGCGAGCCAGTCCCGCCAGCACGCCGAAGAGAGCTGCGTTCGGCACCCCGATGATCGACAGGCCGATCCCCACTGCCAGGCCGTAGCTGCTGTTAACTACCAGCAGCATGAGCAGGTACCGGCTCACGCGCGCGGCACCTTCGTCCATGGCGTGCGTCGTGGCGGTCAGCTGGCCCGCGCCGATCAGATAGATCACCCGATCTCGCAGATCCTCACGGTACAGAAGAATCAGAATCACGAACACGATCACGATTCCTACCGTTACCATCGGGTTCACCAGCGGCGTGAACGACCCAACGATCGCCTCCGCGACCATCACCGGCTTCTCGACGATCTCCACGAGCACCGGATCGACCGCAGGCTCCGCCGATGGCGGAGTCGTCGAGGCCTGGCCGTCGCGTTGTTCCACCTGATCCGGCGCGCCCGGAGGTCGGCTGCCCGCTCTCGACACCTCCGCACCGATCTGTTGGAGAGAGTCGGTGGCTCGGCCCAATGCGCCGTGCATCTTTGACTGTGCGGAGTCAAGTTTCTGGCGGATGTTGTCCCGGTGCTGCGGCAGATTCTCTGCCACTTCCAGAGCTTGACTGGCCATCAACCAGCCCAGGCCCGCGACCGCCAGAATCGCCAATGTCGATACGGAGACCACCGAAAACTTCCGTCCAAGCCCGAGTTTCACCAACCGCCTTACCAGCGGAGCAAGGACGAAACTCAACAGAACCGCCAGCACAAGCGGGATCAGCACCACGCGCGCAAGGTAAAGCGCCGCGATGACCGCCACCACGCTGATCACAACTACCGAACGCGACGTCCCATCCGGCGCACGGCGGGCCCACGGGAGTACCTGCCCAGCATCTACGCGCGGACCCTTGGGTCCATTCGAAGCGCTCGGGCTGTCACTTGCCATCTGTTCGCTCCACTGCCATTCCCGCCGCGCGGGGTACTCTATCTCATGCCGACAGCTGCGTGTTCATGGAATGCTGATGCGTGTCTCATGCGGTCGCTCTGCTGAATCCACTGCATCACCAGCCCACATAGAGCCACCGCGATGTCTGTGGGGCACAGTTGCCATGGTGTCCACAGACACGGCGAGATCGGGCGACTCGATGGCACTCGAAACTTGTGGCAGTCCAATTCGCGGGCACTTGACGTCCAGTCCAGACTGACGCGCTTGGACGTTGATAAGTGATATCTCTACGCCTCCGAGCCGCTGACCCTCGATGCCCTCCCGGATCGACTGCATCACGACGTGGTTAAGTACCTGAAATGACAAAGCCCTTCGACGTGCTCGTCGAAGGGCTTGTTCTCTCGAAAAGTCGGGGTAAGCGGATTTGAACCGCTGACCTTTTGACCCCCAGTCAAACGCGCTACCAAGCTGCGCTATACCCCGGACCGACGACTGTAGGCGTCGGCGAGGTGAGGGTCTATCTGAGTTAATGGATCGGGACGGGCGCGGCGAGTTGGCGGGGCTTGGGGCTTGTGTCGCATCGCGGCCCGGTTTGCCTTCGTCCGATACGCTTGCGGCGGACCGGGTTGAAGGCTTTGGAGATGAGGTGCCGAGCGAGATGGGCAAAGAGAAATCCAGCGTGATGAATGCCGCCGATGCGGGTGTCGGGCCGAGCCTGCTGATCCGGGGCGGGATTGTCATCGATCCTGCTTCGGGGCTGAAGAAGGCTTGCGACGTTGCAGTTCGCGGCGGGCGCGTTGCGGCGATTGGCAAGAAGCTCGCGACGTCGCCCGCGGATCGCGTGATCGATGCGGGCGGCTGTCTCGTGACGCCCGGTCTCATCGATCCGCACGTGCATCTGCGCGAGCCCGGCGGCGAGCACAAGGAGACGCTCGCGACCGGGACTCGCGCCGCGGTCGCTGGCGGTTTCACGACCGTCTGCTGCATGCCCAACACGACGCCCGCGCTGGACACGCCGGAGCTGGTGCAGTTCATTGATCTGCGTGCGCGTGCGACGGGTGTGTGCCGCGTGTTCACGGTCGCTGCGGCGACGAAGGGACGCAAGGGTGAGGAGCTGAGCGAGATCGACCTGCTGCTGGCGGCGGGCGCGGTGGGCTTCAGTGATGATGGCGACTGCGTCGCGAGCGCGAGGATGATGTCGCGCGTGCTCGGCGCGGTGCGCGCCACGGGCCTTGCGTTCATGCAGCACTGCCAGGAGCCGACGCTGACGCGCGGCAGCGCGATGCACGCGGGGAAGATCTCGGTGAAGCTCGGGCTTGGCGGCTGGCCGCGCGTTGCGGAGGAGGTGGTGATCGAGCGCGACCTGCGGCTGAATGGCGGCATCGGATGCCGCTACCACGTGCAGCACATCTCGAGCGGTGAGAGCGTTGAGCTTGTGCGCCGCGCGCGAAAGGCTGGCCAGCCGGTGACGGCGGAAGCAAGCCCCCACCACTTGCATCTGACGCACGAGGTGTGCGATGAGTACAACACGATGGGGAAGGTGAACCCGCCGCTGCGCGAGCGGAGTGATGTGGACGCGCTGCGCAAGGGCGTTGCGGATGGCACGATCACCGTGCTCGCGACGGACCACGCGCCGCACAGTGTGGATGAGAAGAGCCTGCCGTTTGAGGAAGCGCCGTTCGGGCTTGTGGGCCTTGAGTCCGCGCTCGCGCTGTATGCCGAAGCGCTGGTTGAGACGGGCGCGATCACGTGGGCGCGACTGATTGCGCTACTCACGCTTGAGCCCGCGCGGCTGTGCGGGCTTGATGCGCGAGGGCTGGGGATGCTGAAGGTGGGCGGACTTGCGGACATCACGATCATCGATCCGGAATCGCGCTGGACGCTGACGAAGTCGGAGCTCAAGGGACGCAGCGTGAACACGCCATTTGTGGGACGCAAGCTCAAGGGGCGCGCGGTGATGGCAATTGTTGGTGGAGAAGTTCGCGCGGAAGGGGCGAGGTGATGGCGGCGCGGCGATGGTGATGGGCCGCGTGTTCATCGCGTTCTGGCCCGGCGCGTGGGTGCGCGGCGGTTGGTCTGTTGCGCTACCGGAGTGGTTAGAAGGGGCAGATGCCGCTGACCACGTACTGCGCGAGGAGCCGCGCGTCCGTCAGATCGGCGTTTTCGTCGCCGTTGAAATCGCCGTCGAGCCAGGTGGGGTCGGCGGGGATGAGGCCGACGAAGACTTGGGCCATCTGCTGTGCGTCCATGAGATCGATCACTTCGTCGCGATTGTAGTCGTAGCCGCAGGGGCCCTGACCAAGCGTCGCCCAGTCCACCGCGTTGCCCAGGAGCGTGGCGTAGTTTGGATTGGCCAAAGAAGCGAGGCCGGGCATGCTGGAGAAGCTCATCACGCGCCCTTCGCCGACGATCCATCCCGCGACGCCAGCCCCGACGATGGAGCCTGAACTTATGTTGGACGAGCGGTAGTAGATCGCGGCACCGTCGCGGGCGGTGAGCCGGGTTTCGGTCCCGGCATAGCTGACGAGCGGAATGTCGAAGGTGTCCGGGAGACTGTCGTTCAGAACACTGTCGGGCTCCACCACCGAGAGGGTCGTTGATGCGGCAGCGTTCCAGAAGCTGCCATATGTGACTGGAACGATGGGCATGAGCGTTGCATACGACGCGCCACCGTAGACCCCGTGGTTGTAGACCAGCCACTCGGTGGTGATCAGGCCGCCGCCGGAGGTGACGAAGGCCACGAGTTGCTGCTGCCCGGCAACTGGCACCTCGCCGAGTCCGGCCCAGTTCGCGCCATGGTTCATGAGCACGACGTCGAAGCCGTTGAGGCTGACGGTGCCGTCGAACGTTGACCATGGACGCCCGATCGTGACTGTGTGGCCCTGGGCCGTGAGTGTCGAGGCGTAGGCCGCGTCCGCGGCGGGGTTGCCGGTGCTGAATACGTAGACGTTGGCCGCGGAGGCGGTGCTTGCGAAGGCGAGCAGGGCGGTGATGGAAGCGGCGAACGTGGTTCGAAGGGCGGAAGCGGTGACGCGCATGGGAGGCTCCTCAATTGGACTTTGGAACTCTTATCATGCCACAGAATCCGAGGATAACCAGTAAGAGAGTTTGAATTTACCTCTGACCGGGCG
>JBBQGR010000140.1:0-6630 GCA_038323185.1 Phycisphaerales bacterium
GCATGCGCAGGCGATCGGCCTGCGACAGCGAGAACATCGCGGTCTCGGTGGCGGAGCAGAGGGCGCTGATCAGCAGCAGCACGAGCAGCACGAGCGGAAGGATGATCTGGGTCACGGTCATCGGCAGGCCGAGCGTAGCGTCAACGTTCCTTGCCCGCGTTGTACCCCGGCGTCAGCTGCTCGATCAGGCGTTCGATGTATCGCCACGCGTTGAGCTCCACGCGGATTTCGCGGAGAACGCCGGCGGACGCGGGTCCGCTCGTAGACGCTGCCGCGAAGAGCGAAGTTGTGCGAGCCACGTGCCCCGCGCGACGCTCCGTTGCCAGCGTGCGCCAGCGCGACCGCGCCGAATCGCCCTCGTGCTTGATCTCAGACTCCACACGCTCGCGCAGGTCCATCATCTCAGCGAGAAATCCTGGAGGCATCGCACGCTCATCCTGGCCTGGCCCTCCGAGTCGGGCCAGGAGCGCCGCGGCCCGGAGTTCTGGATCAAGCAACGCTGCTCGCGCGTGGTT
Source organism: Phycisphaerales bacterium (assembly GCA_038323185.1). Classification (GTDB taxonomy): domain Bacteria; phylum Planctomycetota; class Phycisphaerae; order Phycisphaerales; family UBA1924; genus JBBASU01. The sequence goes on from JBBQGR010000140.1 coordinate 516, forward strand.
CAGCGCTTCGGCTTGGTCTGATCGGGCGTCGTCGTCGAAGTTGGCGCTGAGGTCTGGGTGAACGGAGGCTGCGCGAGCGAGATAGGCCCGGCCAATCTGCTCGGGAGTCAGCGAGAATGAGGCCGGAAGGCCCAGCACGTCAAAGAGATCCATGCCCGACAGTATCGCGGGGCGATGAAATCCGCGCAGAGCCGGTTTGACGCGGAGGGATTCCTGCACGACGATGCACCGTCCGAACGGAGCAGCCCAGCATGACCAGCCCGACGCCGCAGAGCAGCAGCCACATCGGAATCGTCGGCGTGAGCCCCGAGGGTGCTGCGCTCTTCTACCGCGAGGTTGCGCGACAGGCATCTGCGCTGCGCTCGCCCGACGACCAGCCGCAGATCACGATCCACAACGAGCCGCTCTCGCTCTATATCAGCGCGATCCGCCGCGATGACTGGCACGAGGTTGGCCGGCTGCTGCGGCGTTCCGCGGAGCTTTTAGCCCGATGCGGCGCCACGATCTGCATCACGCCCGACCATGCGGTGCAGCACGGCGTGCAGCTCGCGGAGGTCGGAAGCCCGGTCCCGTGGATTCCAGCGCCGGACATCGTCGCGCAGGCTGTCGCAAACGACAGGCGAAAGGTGGTCGGGATCCTGGGGACCAAGATGGTCTGCCGCTCCAGCACGTACCAGACTCACCTGGGCCTGCGGGGCATCCAGGTCGAGGCTCCGAGCGATGACGACGCCCAGGCGCTCGACCACGTCATCTTCGGAGAGTTGATCTTTGGGCAGATCAGGCCCGAGAGCCGGCTGCTGGTAATGGGGATCATCGGCCGGCTGGCCTCGCGCGGGTGCGAGGCCATTATTCTCGCGTGCAGTGAAGCACCACTCCTCGTCACGCAGGAGAATTCTCCGCTGCCGATCTATGAGGCGGGTGAGCTCCTTGCCCGGGCGGTGGTCGGGACCGCGCGGCCATCGGCTTCGCCATGAACTCGGAGCTTCCGACGAAACCCAGGAACCGACCAAGGTGTGGCCTCGAATCGATCATGTCGATCATGGATGCTCGCACGAAGTCGGCACGCCCCGAGCGGCAATGTTCGGAATTTGTTAGAATTACGTCGGATCGGCAAGGGTCGTACTGGACGCAAGGCCTCATCGTCAGGTATGCTCTGAGCGAGAAGTTGGTCCAGCACCGGACGCGCGCCGCGCTGTCCTTAAGGAGTCCTTGGCCACAAGCCTTGGTCCCGGGTGCAGGTCCATGCGTCGTTTGAAAGTTGTCGCCTGATGTCGAGAGGACTCGACGTCTGCCGCGGCAGTGCAGCGGTGGTGCGAGCAGTTGTCGTTGGAGCCGAGCATGAATCGCAAGGAAATGGATGCGTTCTTCTCCCTGAATCGGAGCGTTAACGCGGGCAAGATGCCTCGTCGCTCGCTTCTGGACCGAGTGGGCCGCGCGCTGGGTCTGCCCGCGTCATCGACCTCGCTCATGGGGTTTGAGAAGCTCGAGGAGCGAAACCTGCTCGAGGGCAGCTTCGCGACCGCGATTGCCATCACGCTGGATGGTGCGGGCCGCGGTGCTTCCCCGGGCCTGATCAACCCCGCGAACTTCGCGACGGACAATGACTTCTACAGCTTCGTCGCGCCAGCGAACGACTTTGTCGCAGTACTCGCCGATACGGCCAACGAGACTCCCCGCAGCGATCTGAACACGCGTATCACGGTCTACGGCTCTCAGAACCTGACCGACATCGTGGCCCAGGGCACATCCAACGGACTTCTGACCACCGGCGTCCAGCGTGACGGCTGGGGCGGCTTCGTCGCTGAGGCCGGGCGCACGTACTACGTCGTGGTGAGCAGCGACTACGCGTCCAGCGCTCCCAACCTGACTGCCAACAACACGTACAACGTCCGCGTCCGCGCCCTCTCGTCGGGCTTTGCGATGACCGATGACACGGGCATCGCCCGTGAGCTGGGGAGCCCGCCGCCGGGCGTTCCGGTTCCGCCGCTGCGTCCGGTGCTTGGCGCGCTCACGACGCGCCAGGACGAGGTCGTGTACCGCTACGTCGCTCCCGCCGACGCCGCGTTCAACAGCCTCGTCACGGTCAACGCTCAGCACACCCGCTACGCGCCTCCGCCGCTGCCCAACAGCAACATCCCCAACCGACTTGACACCCGTATCGAGATCTACAGCGCGACGGGCGAGCTCCTCGCCGCCGATTCCGACGCGGGCCGTCTTAACGACGCCTTCTCGACGTTCCGCGCTCGCCCGGGCGAGACGTTCTTCATCCGCGTGCGCAGCGATGAGGTCCGCTCTCGCCAGCCCGCCACGCCGGAGTTCGATGTCACGCTCGCAACCGGACAGTTCTTCCTCGTTCTGGATGCGCGTCCGACGGTGGCCGAGCTCAATCCCGTCCGGCGCACCTTCTCCACCGGCGCGGCGTTCACAGGTTTCGGTCCCCCCACCGTTCCCGCGCTTCCAGCCCAGCCCAACCCCACCTTCCAGACCGCGCTCTGGAGCTTCGTGTCACAGGGTGACGGACTGACGTTCGTCACGATCACTCCCACTGGCCTCGCGCCAGTCACGGATCCGGCCGTCCGAGTCTTTGATGAACAGGGTGCGCTGGTTGCGTTCAACGACAACGCCGCGGGCCTCTCCGCGGAGCTGCAGGTCCGCCTCATCGGCGGCAACCGCTACTTCGTCGTGGTCGACGGATTTGAGGTCAACAGCGCCGTCCAGTACATCATCGCCATTGAGGCCAACCACACCTTCGATCAGACCCAGCCCATCGACGATCATGTCGACCCGATCTTCCTCGACACCAACGCCACTCCCGAGCAGCGCGAGGCCGCCCGCCGCCAGTGGGAGCTCGCCACGGGCCTTACCTGGTCCGCGCCGTTCCCCACGCTCGACGGCAATCAGAACGTCGTCAAGGACCGCGGCCTTCGCGTGACCGCGAATGGCACGGGGCGTCTGCACGGCGTCGGAGATCGAGATCTCTATCAGTTCACGCCGCAGGTCGACATGCTGATGGAGTACGAGGGCGACAACGACGATGTCGGCCTTTCGATCTTCATTGGTGGCCGCTTTGATCAGGGCGACCCCGGATCCCCTTGGCCCACCACCTCGCGCAACCTGACCAACTGGGACGCCGCCGACTACTGGTACACCGGGGCGCAGTTCTTCGACCCCGGCTTCAACGTCACCTACGGCTTCAACGACAACGCCGACACCGCTGGCACGGCGGGGCCCGAGATTTATGCACTCCTCGACTATGACCCGGGCGCACCGACCGCTGGCATCCCAACGGGGATGAGCCGTCGCTGGCTCGTCGTTGGCGGCGACTTCGATCTCATCATTCCCTCACCGTTCGGCCCGGTCACGATCTCCAACCTCGCGGTTTGGTTCCAGGACTTCGACACCGGCCAGTGGGGCTGGGGCGATCTTGGCGGGGCGGATGGCCCAGTCCGCGCGCTGGCCTCGTACCTCCCAGATGAGAACGTCGAGGACCGCTCCGACCCCAGCGTGTCGATCCCCACGAACCGCCCGCTCATCAACAACCAGCCCATCGCTCAGCTTGCGATCGGTGGTGAGTTCACCGAACTCGATGGCGTCGCGGCAGCCAATCTCGCCACTTTTGATCTGGTCAACGGCTTCGCGCAGCTTGGCGACGGCCTGAACGGGCCGGTCTTCGCCCTCACCACATACAACCCGCCCGATCCGGGTGACGAGCGTGCCTGGACTGAAGCTCAGCCCGGCCCGCCAGCGGAGCCCGAACTCTCCTTCGTTCGCAATCCTGATGACATCGGCAACTCACTGATCATCGGCGGTGAGTTTGATTTCGTCGCCGCGATCCTCGATGGAACCGGTGTTGTCGGAGTCACCGCGCGCAACATCGCCCTCTGGGACGGGCAGGAGCTCCGCGGCGTGACCTCTGGTCGCGACGGTCCGTTTGTTCCGGGTGATCCCGGTGACCCTGCGGGCGGCTTCTTCGGCGGAAGAGAGATTAACCCGCTCCAGGTCAACGGGCCGGTTCGGGCACTCACGGTCTTTGATCCCCCGGATCCCGACGGCGACGGTGACGAGCCCGACCCCGGCCCGGTACTGATCGTCGGCGGCGAGTTCACCGCTGTGAGCGGGGTGCCCGTGGCCAACATCTTCGCCTGGGGCTTCCTCGGCCAGGACAACGACCCCGAGCTCACCACCTACGCGCCCCAGCTCGTCGTCACCGACCTCCTCGGCGGTGTCGGCGGCAACGGCGTCTTCGCGCTCACGACGTGGAACCCGCCCGAGCTCAATGGAGCCCCCAACAACGACGTGCGTGTGCTCGTCATCGGTGGCGACTTCGCCTTGGGCGGCATCAGCAACATCGTCGCCTTCGACGGCTTCGGTTACGGCTGGTTCAACGCCAGCGAGGGCACGAACCTGCCCGTCCGCACGCTTGTGACCGCGATCGACCTGCAGGAGCCCGGGATCGCAGAGAATCTGCGCCCCACCGCGCAGCTCCCTCAGGAAGTCCTCTACGTTGGCGGCGACTTTACCCAGGTCAGCAACGGCCCCGCCGCGCCGCCGGTCTTCGCGAGCCGCGTCGTCCAGTTCTCCGCAGTTCGTGGCCTGATGGCCGATTTCTTCACCTTCGCCCGCATGAACGGCGGCGTCGGCAACGCAGATCCCAACTCGGCGCCCCAGGCCAGCGTCTTTGCCCTATCGACCTTCGACGACGGCAACCCGCGTGAGTGGGACCGCCACGACCGCCGCCAGACGCGCCTGGCCATCACCGTCAGCCCCGCCGCGGGTTCATTCGCGAACATGCGCGTCCGCGTCTTCGACAGCAACTTCAATGTTGTTTACGGCTTCGCCCGAGAGGGCAGCGAGAGCATCGCGCCCCCCTTCCCCGACCCCGCGGGCATGATCGACTACTCGCTCGCCGGGATCCCCCTCCCGACTCAGAACTTCGAGGGCATCAAGGTCTGGGCGGGCGAGACGTATTACATCGAGATTTCAAACTACAACGGCACCTCCGATGCGCCCGACGATGACTCGATCACGCCCCGTGGTGGCACGGGACGCTACACGTTCAGCGTCACGGCCGACGGCCTCGCCACCGATCTCAACAGCGACGGCCTCCGCGACGACACCAACGCTTCCGTCCGCGAGGAGCCCAACGAGGGAAGCTTCGCTCAGGCCATTCGCATCACGACCCAGCTGGCAACCGGCGACGGCGACAACACGCGCGTCTCCGCGGCGCCACCCCTTAAGGGCAACGTGATCCGCACCGAGAAGATCCGCCCCTCCACGGATCCCATTCCGTCGGGCCGATTTGTGCTCGCCTCGGACCTGGGCAACATCGGCTTGATCGACGACACCGACGTCTACACCTTCCGCGCCGAGTTCACCGGCTTTGCCGAGGTTCGACTCCAGACCACCGGTCTGAACGACCAGTTCGGCGAGCTCCTCACCGTCAATCCCGCCGAGTTCCGCGGCGAGACCAAGACGTACAACAGCCGCTTCGACGGCGCACTACGAATCTTCAGCAACGACTTCGAACAGATCGGCTACAACGACGAGAACTCCGCCGTCGATGGTGAGTTTGAGATCGTCACGATCAGTGGCGTTCAGGCACGCTTCTACAAGCGCGACGCACGTCTGGTCTTCCCCGTGGTCGCTGGCAACAACTACTTCATGCAAGTCGAGAGCGGCCAGCGCTTCACGTCCGCCTCGGCCAGCGAGGCGCTCGCCGAGAATCGCATCCCTAACCTGGCCCGCGAGACCGAGATCCGTCAGACCATCGGATCCTACCGCCTCGTCGTCCGCCAGATGCCCCAGGCCTTCACCGACATTGAGAACGGTGTCACCGTCACCGATGACTATCCCGACGGTGCCGGAGGCGCTGGCGGCGTTCTCACCGCTGGGACTCGCGCCATCGCGACGCCGATCCCCTTCTCGAGCAGCGGCCCCACCAACGGCACCGCCTCCATCGCTGGCATCATCCAGAACACCCCTCTCAAGCCCTTCGACAACGACCTCTTCACCTTCACCACACCCGGCTCTGGAACGCTCTCCATCCGCCTCAATCGCGGTCCGGGATCGGCGCTGAACGCCGACATGTTCATCTACGACGCGAACGGGCAGTTCA
>JBBQGR010000141.1:0-6626 GCA_038323185.1 Phycisphaerales bacterium
GGGGTCGATCTTCCGCGTGTGACCAGAGCGAGGGCGGGCATTCGGCATTCGTGATAAGGCATTCGCGAAGCCAAATCTCCTCGCGCCCTGAGCCTTCTTCCTCCAGCAGTGCCTAGTCCTCAGCTCCCAGTGCCTTCTTCACCACCTCCCCATCGCGCTCCTTGGTGTCGTGATAGACCAGCCGCGTTCGCGCGTACTCCTCGGGGCTGACCTTGAGGTCAACCTCCCTCCCCTCGACATGGCACTTGTGCAGGTGCTTGAGAAACGGCACACACCAACCGCACCCCGTCCCCGCGCTCAGGCACTCGCTGATGAGCGACGCCACCGGCGGACTCTCGCGTGACAGGTACGTCCGGATCTTTCGGAGCGAGACATGGAAGCACAGACACACTTCATCATCTGGTTTCACGCACGACTATACGAGCGGCGACCGCAACGCCACCACTCCATGCCTCGATGCCGCATGCCCCGATGCCTTCTTCACTCCAACCCGCCCCGAATCCCCGATCACCTCGCCAGCCGATCCAGAATGTCCAGAACGCCCTCGATCTCTTCGAAGGGCGACACATAGTCCGCGTGCGCCTTGAGCCGCTCGTCCGCGTTGCTCGGGCAAGCGAAGAAGGCCACCTTCTCGCGGATGGCCATGTCACCCATCGTGTCGCCGATCCCCGCCGCCTTCTCGCGCGAAAGTCCCATCATCGCCATCATCCGCGCAATCCCCGTCGCCTTGCTCACGTGCGCGAGATCGCAGTTGATCCACGCCACCGTGCTCGACACGCGCAGCGCCCATCCCTCGCGCGCGAACGCCTCCACCAGCCGCGGCTTCAACTCCATCAGCCGCGCCGTCTCAGGATGCCAGATCGAGATCGAAGCCGTCTTCCCCGGCTGCACCACCACGCCCATCCCTCCAAACTCGCGCCGGATCCACGCCTGCGCCGCCCCCACCATCTCTAGATGCTCCGCCGTGATCGCGGGGTCCATGATGAACCTGTTATCGCGCGGGTCATACAGCCACACGCCCATCTCCGCGACCACCGGCACCCGCGTGTTGTGCAGCACGCGGCACATCGCCTCGGCATATGGCTGCGGCCGCCCCGAACACAGCGTCACGATCGGCCGGTCACCCGCCACGTCCCAGCCTGCTTCGCTCGCCCGATTCACCGCCGCCACCCGCGCCAGCATCTCAACCCGCATCGGCGCATGCGACTCCGGCCCAAGGCAGCCGTCAATGTCAGAAATGATCACGCTGGGTCGAATGTTCACCGCCGACGGTAGGGGCCGGTCCGAAATGGTCGAGTGGTTGAGTGACAAAGTGGTCAAGTGCGAAGAGAGTCAACGCCGATCCGGCACCAACCACCTTCAAAGTCCGAAGGCACTTGACCGCTTAACCACTTGACCGCTTGACCACTCAACCACTCGACCACTCGACCACTCCCCCTATCCTCCGCCGTGCTCAGACTCTTCGCCGCTGCCATCTTCCTCTCCGCGGCCCTTCTCTTCCTCGTCCAGCCCATGACAGGAAAGGTCCTGCTGCCCCTGCTCGGCGGCAGCCCCGCGGTCTGGAACACCTGCATGGTCTTCTTTCAAGGGGTCCTCCTCCTTGGATATCTCTACGCGCATCTCGTCGGCACCTATCTCCGCCCGCGCTACCAGCCCATCGTCCATGCCGCGTTCGTCGCCCTCGCCGCGGTCTATCTCCTCTTCACCCCCATCATCGGCGAGCCCGGCGAACGCCCCACGCTCTGGCTCATCCAAACGCTCATCGCCCTCGTCGGCCTCCCCTTCCTCGCCGTCTCGACCACCGGCCCACTCCTCCAGCGCTGGTTCAGCCGCACCGACCACGCCGCCGCGCGCGATCCATACTTCCTCTACGCCGCGAGCAACGCCGGCTCGCTGCTCGGCCTTCTCGCGTACCCAACCCTCATCGAGACCACACTCACGCGCTCCCAGCAGCGCTCCCTCTGGACCATCGGCTTCTGGCTCCTGGCCCCCCTCATCATCACCTGCGGCGTGCTGCTGGCTCGCCGCGAACGCCCAGAAAAAGCGCCCGCACTCGGCCCGCTCCACGCACCGCGCCCCTCCGAGCTCGCGCCGGTCACACTTTGGCGCCGTGTCCGCTGGGTTCTTCTCGCGGCGGTTCCCTCAAGCCTCATGCTCGGCGTGACGCAGCACATCTCAACCGACATCGCCGCGATCCCGCTCCTGTGGATCCTGCCGCTCATCATCTATCTCATCAGCTTCATCGTGGCCTTCTCGCCGCGCCTCGCCCTCTCGGGCCACTTCTGGGGGCGCGCGATGCCCTTCACGCTCATCGCCGCGCTCCTGGCCTTCCTCGCCGCAGCCCAGCATCCCTTCCTCCTCCTCGTCGCGCTCCACCTCGCCGTCTTCCTCGTCGCCGCGATGATGTGCCACACGCTCATCGCCGAAGACCGCCCCTCGCCGCAGCACCTCACCCTCTTCTACCTCTGCATGTCCATCGGCGGCGTCCTCGGCGGCTCTCTCAACGCCCTCGCCGCGCCTCTCCTCTTTGACTCCATCCTCGAATACCCGCTCGTGATCGGTGCCGCATGCCTCCTGCGCCCCCAGCTCCGAGACGAGTTCGCGGCAATCACCAGCACGCGGCGGCGCGCAATCATCATCGGGGTCGCCGCGATCGCCGCGCTCGTGGTCGCCGTCGTCATCATCAACATCGATGCCGCCGCCGCCAGCGGCGCGATCCAGTCCGGCGCAATCGGGCGCGCTGCGGCGTCGATCGGCCTCTCCAACGAGACGCTCATCAACATTCTCCGCGCTGGCCTCCCCACCCTCATCATCGCCGCGCTTCTCCTCCGCCGCGGCTCACTCCGCTTCGCACTCGCCGCGACGCTCGCGCTCATGGTCTCGACCACGATCGGTGCTGGCGGCGTCGTCCTATACACAGCCCGCACCTTCTTCGGCGTCAACGAGGTCGTCACCAACTCCGCCAGCACCTTCAACCAGCTCACCCACGGCACCACGCTCCACGGCCTGCAGTTCCGCACCGATCGCGAGCTCCCGCCCAACACGCCCTACCCCGATGCTGAGTTCCGAAAGCGCCTCCTCTTCGGCCGCGGCCAGACCGCGATCCCCATCGAAGAACGCCGCCGCTGGCTCCACCTCATCCCAACCACCTACTACTACCCCAGCGGCCCCATCGGCGATGTCTTCCGCGAGCTCACCGACTCCTACCGCCTCGACACCGTCGCGCTCATCGGTCTCGGCACCGGCTCGCTTCTCGCGTACGCCCGCCCCGATTCCACGATGCACGTCTACGAGATCGACCCTGCCGTCATCCGCATCGCGCGCGAGCCCGCCTTCTTTCGCTACATCGCCGATGCGCAGCGCGATCCAACCGTCAAGATCGGCGCGCCAAACCTCCCCGGCGACGGCCGCCTCGACATCGCCAAGGCCCAGGACGCCTTCTACCGCCTCATCGTCATCGATGCCTTCACCTCCGACGCCGTCCCCATCCACCTCATCACCAGCCAGGCCGTCGACACCTACCTCCGCACACTCAAGCCCGACGGCATCATCGCCTTCCACATCTCCAGCCGCTACTTCGACCTCGTCCCAGTCATCGCCGCGCTTGCGAAGAAGCACAATCTTCAGATCCGAGTCGGCAACGATGCACGAGATCCAACGCCGCAGGAGTTCGCCGAGGGAAAGAAGTCATCCCTCTGGGTCATCCTCGCACGCAGCAACGACGCACTCGGCTCCCTCAAGCAGAGCACCCTCTGGGAAAACCGCGCCCCTCGCGCCAGCGACCCACTCTGGACCGACGACTTCGCTAACCCAATGCAAGTCTTCAGAGGATGGTGGTTGCCGGTAGAGTGAGTGAGAGGCCACGCAGCGATGCAGCGCCGCATCGCTTCCCCCCTGCATCGCTGAATCGCTGCCGCCGCTACCCTCTTTCCATGCCACGCCTTGACTACCAAACCGCCGGTGAATCGCACGGTCCCGCGCTCGTTGTCACGGTCACGGGCCTCCCCGCCGGTGTGCCCGTCGATGAGTCATTCATCAACGCCGAGCTCTCGCGCCGCCAGGGCGGCTATGGCCGCGGCGGCCGCCAAGGTATCGAAGATGACAAGGCCGAGTTCCTGACCGGCGTCCGACGAGGCCTCACCATCGGCGCGCCTCTCGTCATGAAGATCATCAACAAGGACTCGCGCCTTGATGATCTTAAAAAGACCCCGCCCATCCACCGACCCCGCCCCGGCCACGCCGACCTCGCCGGCTCCATCAAGTACCTCACCACCGACTGCCGCGAAACGCTCGAACGCGCCAGCGCACGCGAGACCGCCAGCCGCACCGCCGCCGGTGCGCTCGCACGCTGCCTCCTGCGCGAGTTCGGAATCGAGGCCTTCGCCTTCGTCCGCAGCATCCGCGCCATCACCACCGCCGCCGCGCCCACCGAAGCAACCTGGCGCGACCTTCGCCTCTCGCGCGACGCAAGCGAGACCTACTGCCCCGATGCCGCCGCCTCCGAGCAGCACAAGCTCGCCATCCGCGCCGCCAAGCTCGACAAGGACACCGCTGGCGGCCTGATCGAAGCCCACATCTTCGGTTGCATGCCGGGCCTGGGCTCATGCATGGACTGGCGCGATCGCCTCGACGCGCGCCTCGCCTACGCCGTCATGGGAATCCAGGCCATCAAGGCCGTCGAGATCGGAATGGGCAAAGCCGCCGCAGATCTCCCGGGCTCGCAGGTTCACGACCCGATTCGATACGACCACACACGCCGCGACACCCATCACGCGCTCGGCTTCTCACGCGACACCAACCACGCTGGCGGCACCGAAGGCGGCATGACCAACGGCGAACCCGTCATCGTCCGCGCCGCCATGAAGCCCATTGCAACACTTCTCCGCGGCATGCCCAGCATCGACCTCAACACCAAAGAGCCAAACCACAGCCAGTACGAACGCAGCGATATCTGCGCCGTCCCCGCGGCGTCTGTCGTCCTCGAAAACGTCGCCGCCTTCGAGATCGCACGCAGCTTCTGCGACAAGTTCGCGGGCGACTCTCTCACAGAAGTGCGCGCACAGGTCGACGCCTACCTCAAGTACGCAAGAATGCTGCCGCTCGACCCGCCAGCAATGACAATTGCGTAACCCCTTCCGAGCCGTCGGCGCAGGCCGATGAGTTGCTTCCTCCCTCCCCCTCCCCAGTCCGAAGAACTGCACGCCCATAGCCGGGGCGTGGAGAAGCAAGCGAAGCGCCGCGACGACACCCCCGGTACGACGCCGCCATTCCTCAAACAGTCCGAAGAACTGCTCGTATCCACCTTCAAAACGCGGCCTCAAACCTCGAAGAATCACGCCACGGACCGGCGTGCCACCCAAGGCAAAGGAACCACACTCTTTCCAAGCCGTCGGCGCAATCCGATGAGTTGCACCCACGCCTCGCCTCACCATCGGCTCGCGCCGACGGCTCCGAAACACCTCACACTCCGCAAACCCCCGACACCACGAACACCGCGAGCAACTGCGCATCGCTCAGGTCCGAGTTCTCGTCGGCGTTCAGGTCGCCGCAGAGCCAGTTGGGCGCGCGAGGACGGCCTCATGGCCCCGGCGGGTCGTACTTGCGAAGCATCGCGGCGGCGATCTTGGTGTTGCGATGATCCGGGCCTAGGGCCTTGAGCAAGATGGCGTAGGCGCGCCGCCAGAGTGTGACCGCCTCGGGGATGTGGCCTTGGGCGACGGCGATGTGGGCGAGGTTGTTGTAGTCCCGTGCACGGCTCGGATGGTTGTCATCCAGCACCTTCTCACTGATCGCGATGGCTCGCTCCATGCTCGCTCGCGCCCCCGGCAGGTCGCCCTGGGCCTGCTGGATCAGCGCGAGGTTGGAGTAGCAACTGGCAAGTTCCTCGTGCCCGATGGCCGCCTCGACCGCGGCCTCGTTCGCAGGCGTGAGTTGCAGGCAGGCCGCGGCCTCGGCGTACCGGCCCAGCAGTTGCAGCACCCCCGCCAGCCAGACGCCCACCCGCGCGACGGGGCCGCTGTGCCCGGCCTGCCACAGCGCAGTACACATCTGGGCCAGCGGCGTCAGTTCCCACCGCAGCGACTGGTCGGTCAGGGCGGCGGGGTTGCTGACGCCTCGGTCGCTGCCGTCGGGGTTGCTGCCGACGATGGTGCCCCGCCGGGCGGCGGCGCACGTGGCGATGGCGAGGAGAAGCGAAGTGCGGTCAACCTTGGCGGCCCCGGCCCCTTCCCCGGCCGCTTCGGCTCGCTCATTCACCCGGGCGTGCCAGAGGCGGTGCAGGCTGAGAAGTTGGCCGCCTTCGCCCGCTTCCAGCAGCAGGTCCAAAGCATCCAAGTGCTTGATGACCCGCAGCGCGGGCGAGCCGGGCAGGTCGGTAGCCTGGGTTAACGTGAGCGCGAGCAGGTCGGCAGCGCCATCGCCTCCCGTGTGGGGTCGGGCGGCATTGCTTTCTAGCAGTGCAACCAACCAAGCCAACGGGACCATGTCAACAGGGAGCAACGCCGCGTATTCGATAGCGCGGAGTTCGGGCGCGGGGAGGGCACCCAAGCAATCGTCGATGATGTGAAGGGTCCGGCGGTGTTCAGCGAGGGCTTCGCCGTTAGTGCCGATCTCCCGGCGGACGTCTT
>JBBQGR010000142.1:0-6619 GCA_038323185.1 Phycisphaerales bacterium
CCACCGCCACCGCCACCGCCACCCCCTCCGCCGCCACCACCGCCGAAGTTCATCTCGGGCAGGGGCTTCAGGGCCTTGAGCGAGAGCGAGACGCGGCGGTTGTCCTTATCGATCTTGATGACCTTGGCGCGGACGATCTCGTCCTGCTTCACGACCTCTCCGACGTTGGTCACGCGGCGGTGATCAAGCTCGCTGATGTGTACCAGGCCCTCAACGCCCGGGGCAAGTTCCACGAACGCGCCGAACTCCAGGATCTTGGTGACCTTGCCCGTGACCTCGGCCCCCTCGACGATCGCGTTGACCGCAGTGGCGAAGGGATCAGAGGCGGTCTGCTTGAGGCCCAGGGAGATGCGATTGTTCTCCCAATCGAGCTTCATGATGCGGACCGTGACGCGCTGGCCTTCCTCGACGAACTTCGCCACGGCCTTCTCGCCGAAGCCGACGCGGTCGTAGGTGAGATCGGTGATGTGGATGAGGCCATCGACACCGCCGATATCGACGAACGCGCCAAAGGGCATGATCTTGCGGACCGTGCCCTCGATGGTCTGTCCCTCGTGCAGGGTGTCGCGAAGCTTGGTGGCCTGCTCCTTGCGCTCCATGTTGAGGACGTCGCGGCGCGACAGAACGACGTTGCCGCGCCCCGTGCGATCAACGCGCGAGACGGCACAGGGCCATTTCTCGCCGACGAAGACCGAGAGATCCTTGATGTGATCCAGCGAGACCTGGCTGGCGGGCATGAACGCCGCGTGGCCCGCGACCTCCATCTCGAGGCCACCCTTGTTGACGCCGGTGACGCGCGCCTCGACGACCTGCCCGGGCTCGAGCATCTCCCACGCGGCCTTCTGTACCGAGCCGGGACGCGAGCAGATGAAGAGGCTCTCGGCCGCCTCGAACTTATCAACGACAACCGCGATCTCACTCCCGACGACCGGGACCTGATCCTCCGGCCACTGGATCCGCGGGACGATGCCCAGCTCCTTGGGGCCAAACTCGATGAAGACATCGGTTGGGCCGACGGAGACGACCTTCCCCGGCCGGTGCTCGCGACCCGACTGGATCACACGCGGCCCGCGGATGGCGGGCTTCGCGCTGGCCTTCGCCGCGGCGTCCTTGTCCATCGCCTGCATTGCGGCTTCGACTTCCGCGGCGATCTCGGGGCTGATGGAGGACTCGACGGACGCGTTGTCTGGATGGAGGAGCATTGAATTGCCTTCGGAGCGGGTGAGGTCGGCGAGGAGGGTCATCAACGATTGATCGTGGCGATCTCGACGAAGAAGAGAGCAAGGGCCCGCTGCGGGAAGCCGGAGACGCTCCGGTCCGCCATGCCCTGGCTGGCTGGCCACGCCCCGACGTGCCTTCACCTCACGTGACGCCGGGGAACCCCAAGTGTAGACGTTTCCGGCGCTCCGCGCACGCCCGGCGGGGCCGTCGCCCCAAGTACCCAATTGGCCCGAGAACCAATTCATCTTGCCATGACCACCCCATGACCACCCCCTGACCATTTCACGATCGTGTCAAGTTGATTTCGCACCGCATGGGAACCCGGTCCAGTCCCGTGCGTCCAAACACGTAGCGAACCGGCCCGGTCCCGCGGCGATACGATCCCGCGACGGATGTGCGGTCCTTGGCCTTTTCTTTCGGCCATTTTTTCAGCGGAGGCGACACATGCAAGTGGCGTTCAACAGTCGTCGGATCAGCTCGCTGGGCCTCATCGCGGCCTCATCGCTGCTTGTGATGAGCGCCGGTCAGGCGGCACTGGCGCAGGCCGCCGCGCCGGCGAAGCAGAACGCGAAGGCACCCGCCGCCGCGCCCTCGGCAGCGCCCGCCGCCAAACCAGCAGACGCTCAGGCCGTCATCGCCGCCTTCCGCGAGGCCCTCGCGGCCCGGCGCGCCATCTCGTACAAGATCAAGATCACCAGCGAAGGTGCCGGGTCCGAAGTCCTTCCGACCTACACAGCGTCGATCACGCAAGCCAAGGCCGAGGCGGGCGGCTGGCGACTCCACGCCAAGGGCGAGTCCGCGGCGAAGATCGCCGCCAACGAAAAGGACGACGACAAGGCGCGAGACAAGGACGACAAGGCGAAGCAAGAGGCCGAGGGTGACGACGCAAAGAAGCCCGCGGGGCCCGCGACCGGCAAGTTCGAGATCGGCTTCGATGGCGTCGTGGTCCGCTCTGTTCGCGACAAGGAGAAGGCCATCGTCGAGCGTTCCATCAACGACGCCGAGGAGCTCTCAACCTTCTTCGGAACGCAGGCCGCGCGCCCCGTCGTGGTCTGGGAGATGCTCGATGAGGAAGCGCTGAAGGACGCGACTCGCGCCGTGCACGAGGGCAATCGCAAGTGGGTGAAGGACGAGTGCAGCGTGGTCTTCGTGCCCAGCAGCGACGCCACCACCGCCGCGGCGGGCGCGGGCACGCGATGGTTCTTCGCGACCGCCGACGGTCTGCCGCGCCGCATCGAGCGCATCAGCACCATCACAGACCCAAACGCGCCAGCGGGCAGCAAGCCAAAGACACAGACCCGCGCCGCGGTCCTCTCCGACGTACGCGTTGATGACAAGGTGGCGCCCGCGACCTACGCGCTCTCGGTGCCCGATGGGTACCGCGTCCGCGCGGGCGAGGTGAAGCGAGCCGGCAGCAGCCGCGGCCAGCGCCTGGGCGACCCCGAGAAGAAGCGCGAGTCCGCCAAGCCGCAGATCGGGCTCGCGGTCGGGTCCGCCGCGCCCAACTGGACACTCACGAACGGCACCGGCCAGAACCGAAGCCTCGCGGACTACAGGGGCAAGGTGGTGGTGATGGACTTCTGGGGCACATGGTGCGGCTGGTGCATCAAGGCCATGCCGCAGATCCAGGAAGTCCACGAGAAGTACAAGGACCAGCCCGTCGCGATCCTCGGCATGAACGTCGAGAACGACCCGCGCGCGGACCCGCTCGGCTTCATGAAGAAGAGCGGCTACACGTACGAGCAGATCATGAAGGCCGAGAGCATCACTGGCAATTTCAAGGTCACCGGCTACCCGTTCCTCTACGTGATCGATCAGGAGGGCAAGGTGCTGGAGGTCGAAGTCGGCTACAGCGCAAACCTCAAGGACAAGCTCATCGAGATCATCGACAAGGCGCTCGCGGCGAAGATTGAGAAGAAAGCACCAGCCAGCGGCGGGTGATGCGGGTGAGGGTAATGGATTACATCCAACGCATGTAAGTCGCTTTCAAAGCAAGCCAACCTCGGCGGCACGCGACATCGATCTCGCGCTGATCACACCGTCCCAACAACCCCGCGGACCGCGCTCGCCTTGGCGTAGCTCTCGACGCACCGGTTCGCGGCCTCGTCCCAGGTCAGGCGATGGAGCTCGATGTTCCCGTGCTCGCGCAGCGTCTGGCTCAGCGGCGGGTGGCGCAGGACCGCGACGATCTTGTTGGCCATCTCGTCGATGTCCCAGAAGTCGACCTTCAGCACGTGCGTCAGCACCTCGCTGGCGCCGCTGGTCTTGCTGAGGATCACCGGCACATCGTGGCTCACGGCCTCGAGTGCCGCGAGTCCGAAGGGCTCGCTCACGCTGGGCATGACGTAGCAGTCGGCCATCTTGAAGACGCGCTCGACGTCGCGCCCGCGCAGGAAGCCGGTGAAGAGGACCTTGTGGCCGATGCCGAGCCCCGCCGCGAGCTCGATCATGCGCAGGGCCATGTCGCCCGAGCCCGCGAGCACGAACTTGACGTTCTGGTACCTCTCCAGCACGCGCTTGGCCGCGGCGATGAAGTACTCCGGCCCCTTCTGCATCGTGATACGACCCAGGAAAAGCACGATCTTGTCGGTGCTCTCGATGCGGGCGCCGGCAACGGGCTGCTGGGCCTCGCGCTCGATGCCGTTGTACACAACATCGATCTTGTCGGTCCGCACACCATAGCGGCGCACGCAGATGGACTTGGTGAACTGGCTGACTGCCATCACGCGCTCCGCGGCGTGCATGCCCGCGCGCTCGATGTCGTACACGCGCTGGTTCACGTTGTTGCCCGCGCGATCAAACTCCGTGGAGTGCACATGCACGAGCAGCGGCTTGCCGCTGACCTTCGCGAGCGCGATGCCGGCCGGATACGTGAGCCAGTCGTGGGCATGGATCACATCGAAGCGTTCACGCCGCGCGAGCGCGACCACGAGCCGCGCGTAGCGCTCGCTGTCGCCGATCAGATCGTTGCCATAACCAACGCCAGCGGTCGAGTTGCCGCCAATGGGAGTCATGGCGGCGGCGTTCATGAGCGCGCCGGGGCTCCAGTCCGCCGCGCCCGTCGGCAGGCCCGCCTCACCAAGTGCCGCGACCGCCGCCGCAGCATCGAGCGTCGCGGGATCCGCGCTGCCAAGGTCGGCGGCGGAAAGACCCGTCAGTCGGACAAAGTTCGCGGGGTTGAACGTCGGGTAGGGGTTCGAGAAGGAGGCTGGCACACCCTTGAACGTCGCGTGCTGGAACCCATACAGCGGCATGCCGTGCGAATCGAGCACACCCAGCGGCGATGGGACGGGCTGGCCGCCATCGGCCTGGGCGTGGGCTGAATCATGAGGCCCGCCCAGCGCTGCAAGTGCTTCGGGCGAAAGAACCTTGACGTGCGAAGCGTGCGAACGATCCACAGGCTTGGGGAGAATAAAGACGACCTCGTGCCCGGCCTTATCCAGCGCGCGCGTGAGGCCGTAGCAGGCGACCCCAAGGCCACCAGCGATAAAAGGCGGAAATTCCCAGCCCAACATGAGGATCCGCATGGTGAGCGAGGGTAGCGCGTCCGAGAAGAGAAGGCACTAGGCAGAGGAAGGGACTGGGCACTAGGGGAAGACGAATGCCAAATGCCAAATGCCAAATGCCCACCCCCTTGCCTACTCGGCATCCTTCTCCATGTCGCCCAGCCTTCTGAAGCAGGCCTCGTAGCCCATCAGGAAGAGCTCGGCGAGGCGGGTGCCCTCCGCAGTCGCGAGCTGCTGCGGCGTGATGGGCAGTGGCGAGCGAAAGGTGAAGAGCTTTTGCTCATCGCGGAAGTGGTCGAAGCGCAGGCGGGGCGGCTCGCCATTCCAGCCAAGTTCTTCGAGTTCTTCGGCGAGCAGTTCGTCGAGCTTGTCGCCGGTGTGGGTGAGGTCGGCCTCGAGCGAGTGGCTCAGCCAACGGTCGGGCGTGACGACGCTGGCCCAGAGCTGGCCCTGATCCAGCTCAAGCCGGTACCAAGCTGGCGCGGCGGCGGCCTTCGCCGCGGCCGAGAGGCGCGTCGGGGCGGCGGACGGCGTCGTCTCGATCTCGCCAAAGAGACCGGAAGCACGAGCCTTTTCCGCCACAGAGGTTAGGAGCGTGGAGAGGCCAGCAGGAATCGCGGCGGACGTGGTCAAGGGATGTCTCGCTTGGTGAGGTGGACGCGTGTTGAAGCCGAAAAGCGTATGCGATCAAGGGTTCAATGAAGAGGAGTAGCCAGTCGCGAACCAGGGGCGTATAGTCTTGGCCCATTCCGAAAGGGAGGGATCGCAGCCTGCCCAGGTGGCGAAATTGGCAGACGCACTACCTTGAGGTGGTAGCGCCCGCAAGGGCATGGAGGTTCAAGTCCTCTCCTGGGCACTTTGGTTTGACCGCTCGGGTCTATCTTGAGTACCCCGCCACACCCTGGCGGGTTTTTCTTGCGCCCGTTGTCACCCGTTATAGCCCGTTATAGCCCGTCATAGCCCGTCATAGCCGCATCACAGCCGCTGAGTCACGCCGCCCGGAGTGGTTGCACTCGCTTCTGGATCGCCTTGCCCTTCGCGTCGTCGGCGACATCGAGGTCATACTGCGACTGCAGTCCCATCCAGAGCTGGGCAGATGTTCCGAAGTAACGGGCAAGCCGGAGGGCGACATCGGCGCTGATGCTTCGCACCCCTTTGATGATCCGGCCGTACTGCTGCTGCGAGACACCCGTGTCCTTCGAGAGCTTGTAGGCCGAGATGCCCATCGGCTCCAGGAAGTCCAGGAGCAGAATCTCGCCGGGATGTACGAGCGCGTGCTTGCGCATCGAGTGCGTGCCAGCATTGCCACTCGCCTCGCGCGGGCGGCGGGCTTGCGGGGTGGGGGGCGTTCGTGCGGTGCGTGCGCGTGGAGTGGTGCTACCCATGTCGTGCTTCCCTTTGTCTCTGTCCTTTCCGGTCATCTAGTCTCGATCAGTGATAGTCCACGATCTCGACATCGTGGGCGTGTCCGTCCTTCCACGTGAAGACGATCCGTCACTGATCGTTGATCCGGATGCTGTGCTTCCCGGCACGATCGCTCTTCGGAGCCTCCAGCCGGTTCCCCGGCGGGATGCGTAGATCCTCAAGATCCGCCGCGTTGCTGAGAAGGAGCAGCTTTCGCAACGCCACTCTCTGGATGCGCGGATCGATCCGCTTCCCGCGCTCGCGCCTGAACAGTGCCTCGGTCTGGCGGTCGGCGAATGAAACGAACACCTGTCCCATACTAACCGAGTTGGTGTGTTGTGTAAGAGCCCTGGGTGGACCGAGCACGCCGAAATGAGCTTGACCGCGGTCTTCTGATCTCGCGGCGAGAGGGGGCTGTCTTCCGCTCGTCCGCTTTGTGCTGGGCCTAGAAAATCAAATCGCCCTCCCGGCTGGGAGGGCGATCGTGG
>JBBQGR010000143.1:0-6539 GCA_038323185.1 Phycisphaerales bacterium
GAGTTGACCGAGCCGCCGGTCAGTGTGAAGCCGAGGCTCGTGTCCATCGTCGCGGCGTAGTCGGTGGTCGAGGTGTGGCCCCACCAAGACGGGGTGATACCGGGGCTGGTGGCCGACGCTGAGGGCTGGGATCCGGAGTAAGTGCCGTTGAGATAGTTGCCGATGTTGCGAGTGCCGCCGTCCTTGCTGGGCTGGTCCCAGAAGGGGCGGGTCGCGGTGGCGTAGCTGTTCACGCCGCCGGGGAAGGCCTGCCAACCTGCGCCCGGCGAGCCGCTCACAACGAGGCTCGCGGCGGCGGTGCCCGGGATTGCTGCCATCACGCCTATGGCGAAGATCATGGATGTGCCGACGAGGATGTTGCGGCCGGATTTGGTGATGCTGGTCGTCATGTCTCTCTTCTCCTTTTCGCTCGCCGCGGGTGACGCGGCGGGCGGGCTTGGTAGCCAGAGCAGCATGACACGCAACGCAAGGCGCAGCCAGAGATCGAGGTCCACGAAAGGGGAGGAGCGCCGCACAAGCGTCAGGGGCGGGAGAAGCGGCGCGGGAGGAGGTGTTGTCACGGGTTATGCGGCTCATGCATTCTCATTGACCTCAGCCTGCGGGCGTCCGGGCATGAGAGACACCTGCGAGCGTCGACCCGCGAGATCTATCGAGCGTTCGGCCGCGTGAACGCGGGCGGTCACCCCCCTACTACCGACCCGCCCGAGACTAAGAACCGGCGCGAACAGAGTTCACTTCATCGCAGTTTCGCGTTTGTGCAATGTGCTTTTCAGAGACGCGCGAGTGCTTTGCGAGTTTGCACAAAGGCCAACGTGTGCCCGGCACAGCTTCGGGTGCGATCTGTCCACCGAGAAGGACGACCAGATCAAATCTCTCAAGTCAGACAACGCCGAGTTCCAGGCTCTTCTTGAGAAGATTGAAGCGATGCTCGCCGAGAAGGTCGCAAAGTAGACAACGCGCCAACTGGCGCCTGTGTTGAGCCAACACCCACTGCGAGAAGTTGCCCTGGTTGCAGCTTGCTGCCGCGACCCCTGCGCCATGCGGGGCCCCGGCGCTTGCATCGTGGTGCTGGCGCGGCACGATGCACGCCGCTCGCGCACTCTCTGCGCGCTCACGAGTTTCAGGCCGGACTTTGGCCCGCGCGCATGTACACGGAAGAGGCGGTGGCACTCAGCACGTACCCTCCCTCTGCGGCATCGACGAGGAGTCGAGCGATTGTGAGTGGCTCGTCGTCCTTGACGATGTATCCTGCCGCGCCCTCCTGGAGCGCCCGGTCGATGAGTGCCGCGTGGGCGTGTCCGCTGAACATCACGACCCGGGAGGAGGGGCACTTGGCCGTCAGCGTCTGCAGGGCGGCGAAGCAGTCGGCGCCAGGGATCTCGACGTCCAGCAGAACAACATCCGGTCGCAGCTTGACGATGAGCGGGATGGCCGCGACGGGATCGGCCGACCATCCAAGCCAGCGGAGCAGGCCCGTGATGGGAAAGTAGGCCTCCAGCGCCTCAGCGGCGAGGGCGTTGTCGTCCACCATAAACAGACCGGGGATGTGTGGTTTCTTGCTCACTGGCTAAGTTCCCTGCGCGATCGAAGTGCTCGTGTGGCTGGCGTGGGTGATGGCGTCTCGAAGAGCGCCGGGGCTCGGCGATGGGCCCAGCACGGTGACCCGCTCGCTCAGACCATTCAGGCTCGCGCCGTTCCGCGTGTCCTTGGCGCCTCCGTTTTCCGGGTCAGAGTCCACTTCGTCATCGAGGACGACGACCCTGCCCAGAGGATGCTGCTCCAGGTACTCTCGCACCAGCGAGGCGTCGGGCTTCTCGACCACCCACAGCGCGGCACTCGGGACGGATGAGCCCAGATGGCGAGATGTTTTGAACGCCAACTGAACCAGGAACATCATGGACAAAGCCGCCTCGCGCTGGCTCGTGACAGTGACGGCGGCGGTGCGCGGCACACCTGCTTCCGCCGATTGGCTGGACACGGCGGAGGGGAGCGTCAGCGTGAAGGTCGTGCCCTCGCCTAGTACTGATCGCACCGAGACGGTGCCGCCCGCAGATTCCAGGATGCCCCTGACCATTCCCAGCCCCATACCCGTGGCGATCGCGCGGCCCTTGGTTGAGAAGTAGGGCTCGAAGCAGCGAGCCAACACCTCTGCGGGCATCCCGGGGCCGTTGTCGCTGACCATCATCCTGACCAGCGGCGCACCGGCGGCGCTGGTCTCGGCTTCGGCGGTGACGCGAACGGTGCCGTCAAGCTGCGCGGCCATCGCCTCCCCGGCGTTCTGCACGAGGTTGAAGACCGCCTGCGTCAGCCGATGCCGAGGGATGCTCAAGCCCAGGCCGCTGGGCACATGGCACTCGAAGTGAAGGTGGAGGGCGAGCGCCGCGCGCAGGACCGGCGTGGTCTCGGCACACCACACTTCCAGGTCGGCCGCGGGGGTTGACACGTGGTCACGCTCGGGGTCCATGGCCATCAGCCGCATCCCGGCCGAAAGGTTGGTCAGATGGTCCAGGGACTTGGAGATGGCGGCAAGGTCCTGGCGGGCTTCGTCGGTCGTGCACGCGTCTTCGAGCATCTCTAGCCGCATGCGGATGGGCAGCGTGAGGTTGGCGATGTCGTGGCCAAGACCCGCCGCCAGCGTGCCTAGCGCGGCCAGCCGCTCGGAGGTGTGCAGGGCGATGGTCGAGGCAGCCAGCTCGGCGGTGCGGTCTTCGACCGCCCGCTCAAGGTTCTCGCGGTGATGGGCGAGTTCCCGCTCGGCGCTCTTGCGCTCGGTGATGTCGGGGCTGCTGCCCACCATGCCCAGAAACTCGCCAGAGTCGGAGAAGCGAGGGAGGGCGTGAGACTCGAGCCATCGCCACTGCCCATCAAACCGGCGAACACGCACCTCGGCGTGGAAGGGGCGCCGATCGCCCACGCAGGCGTTGAACTCGCCCGAGTACGCTGCCATGTCCTCTGGATGCACCAACGGATGCCAGTTGGAGCTGGCGAGCTGCTGGGGCGTCACGCCGAAGAAATCAAGATAGGCTTGGTTGACGAATTGCAACTGGCCTTGGGCGTCGTGAACCCAGATGATTTGCGGCAAGCCATCGGCCATGATGCGGAAGCGCTGCTCACTCTCCCTCAGCGCTTCTTCGGCAGCGTGGCGCACCGTGATTTCCAGCGCCGACGGAATGAGATGCGTGATGTGCCCTTTGGTATCGTGCAGCGGCGAGAGTTGGAAATCGATCCACACCCGCGCGTCGCCCGCCATGCGCACGAGCACATCGTAGCGGACGACCTCGCCGCCAGCCGCACGTTCGCACGCGGCGCGCAACTGCGCCTGAATCTCGGGTGAATAGCTCCACCAGTAGCAGTCCCAGAACTTTTTCCCGATCACCTCGCTGGCAAGGATGCCCGCCGCCTCCAGCGACGAGCGGTTGGCATCGATTAAGGTCCCGTCCACGGTCATCACGCCGACGAAGGCGAAGAGATTATACAGAACACTATGGATGAAGTGCTGGCTTTCGCGCAGCGCCTCCTCGGCCGCCCTGCGCGCGGTGAGGTCTGTCTGAAGTTGCACGCTCAAATATTCCGCTTTTTCCGTGAGTTCATGCTGGCACACTGAAGCGACGAGCAACTGCTCGTTCATGGTGATCAAATGCACTTGCGCCTGCTTGCGCTCGGTAACGTCGCGGATGACGGCGACGTAGCCTGCCAGCGCGCCGCTCGCGTCGCGCAGGGCCGTGACGCTCTTTTCCGCGGTCATTTCGCGGCCATCGCGCGTGCGGTGGGTGATCTCGCCTCGCCATTCGCCCTGCTCGCGAAGAGCGGCCCACAGCGCGGCTTGTGTCTCATCTCGTGACTCTTGCCGAGTGTAAATATCGCTGAGCGAGTGCCCGAGCGCGTCGCTAGGCAAGACCCGGTATTGCCGCTGGGCGGCGGCGTTCAGATACGTCACTCGCTCGTCGGCATCAACGGCGATCACAGCGTCGTTGACTTGTGCGAGGATCTCGCCGCGAAAGCGGTTGGAGGCACTCTGCGCGGCGTCAAGAGAGAAAATCCGCGGTCCTTGGTCTGTCTCAACCACGAGCGCATCCACCTCGCCGCTGCGGATGGCGCGCAGCGTTTCCTCGGCTTCCTCCAGCCGCGCACGCAAGAAGGCGTTTTCCGCGCCGAGTTTTTCTTCGGGAGACAAGCTAGCGGTCATGGCGTCCGCCCGTGTCTCGCGAAGACTGGCCTTCGGTTCCCGCCGCTTTCAGGTCGAGTCCCAGGAGGATGCGCTCGGTCTGCGACATGTCGCCGATAAAACGGCGCAGCGGTAGTGGAAGTTTTTTGATCAACGTGGGCGCGGCAATAATCTGCTCTCCCTCGACCAGACTTCGGTGCACCGAGATGTCCACGATCTCCAGCTCGTAGCGCCCTTGCAGATGCTCCTCGCAGATTTTGCGGATATTTACGATGGCTCGCGAGGAGTGCAGCGTGGTGCCGGTGACATAGAGCCGCAAGACATATCGGGCCTTGTCATGCGCGGCGGCGACTGCTTCAAGGGCCGCTAGGTCATTTGGGGGTGCGTCCTTCTTTTTCATAAAGCTCACTCCTTGACAGGTTGCACATCGAGGCCGACCAGCACCCGCTCTTCATTGGAAAGATCGCCGATGATCTTTATGATCGGCTCGGGCAGCCGCCGCACCAGCGCGGGCACGGCGAGGATCTGGTCGCCTGCGGCGAGCTGGGGAGTCTTTA
Organism: Phycisphaerales bacterium; assembly: GCA_038323185.1. Lineage (GTDB taxonomy): Bacteria > Planctomycetota > Phycisphaerae > Phycisphaerales > UBA1924 > JBBASU01. The sequence goes on from JBBQGR010000143.1 coordinate 4,723, forward strand.
TCAGGTCGATGACCTCGATGCGGTACTGCCCGGCGAGATGCGTCTCGCAGATACGCTTGAGGTTGGCGATTGCGGTGACGGATTTCGCGGTCTGGCCAGCGATGTAGAGCCGCAGTTCGTATGCCTTGGTCACCGTGCTCATCGTTTTCCTTTCGTAGACTTGTTGACGGCTTTTGCGCCGCCGCGAAGCTGCGCCATGGCTGAGCTGTTTTGCCGCGTGACCGTTTCCTGCAAAGTCTCCTGCGCGATGGTGAACTTCACCTCGGCCTCCTCCGCCTCGCCTTCAGATTTCAGTGCCGCGATCTGCGCTTCGATTGCCTTTCGCTTGCTGGCGAGCTGGCGCAACTTGCGCTCGTGATTGTCGCGGCGCAGCTCGGCGGCGGAGTGCTCGAGCGCCGCCTGCGCCACGCGCGCGGTGCCGGTGAGCACGCGGTCCGCGCCAAGATACACGTCCACGAGATCGATGCCCGCGCCGCTGAGCACGAACTCGCGCACCTGGTTGGAGTGCGCCATGCCGCGCGACTTGAGCACGAAGATCATGCGGTTGCGCTCGCCGTTGAACTCCACATTGCTTAGCAGCAGCCACGCGTCCATGAGCGACGATATGCCAATCTGCGAATCTTCCGCGGCGTTTGCGGCGCTGCCGCCGGTGGTAAGACTGGTGAAGAGCGTAGTGATCTGCTGCTGCTTGAGAAAGTCAATCAGCCGCATCAGCGTCGGCTTCTCCTCCGCCTCGGTGCGTTCGAGTGTGAGATTGCTGATCGGATCAACCACGATCACCGCCGGGCGGAAGGCCTTGACCGTGTCGTGCATCGTCACGAGATGCTGCTCCAGACCCTGCAGCGAGGGACGCGAAGCGTGGATCTGTAGCAGGCCCTTTTTCAACCACGGCGCGAGGTCGATGCCGATGGAATGCATGTTGCGCACGATCTGCGCGCTCGATTCCTCGTAGGCGAAGAGCAGCGAGCGCTCGCCGCGCTGGCACGCGGCCTCCGCAAAGGTGGCTCCAAGGCTGCTTTTGCCCGTGCCTGAGGAACCCGAGACAAGCACACTGCTGCCGCGGAAGACTCCCTGGCCGCCGAGCATCTCATCTAGGCGGGCGACGCCCGTGGAAAAACGCTCTGTCGGCGCCGCGTGATCCAGCCGAAGCGAGGTGATCGGCAGCACCGAGAACCCGCGCTCGCCGATGATAAAGGGGTACTCGTTCGTGCCGTGCGCCGAGCCGCGATACTTCAGCACGCGCAAACGACGAGTGGAGATCTGCTCGTCCACGCGGTGGTCGAGCGTGATCACGCAATCGGCCACATATTCCTCCAGCCCGTAGCGCGTGATCGACGCCTCGCCCTTCTCGCCGGTGATGACTGCCGTCATCCCGCGATCCTTCAGCCAGCGAAAGAGCCGGCGCAGTTCCGAGCGAAGGATGGCGTGATTACTCAGCCCGGCGAAGAGCGCCTCGACAGTATCGAGCACCACGCGCTTGGCTCCGATGGAATCGATAGCGTGCCCGAGCCGGATAAACAGCCCTTCGAGATCATACTCGCCCGCTTCCTCGATCTCGCTGCGCTCGATGTGGACGTGATCGAGCGCGATCTTTTTCTCACGCACGAGCAGGTCAAGATCAAAGCCCAGCGAGCGCACATTGGCCGAAAGCTCCGTCGCGTTTTCCTCGAACATCATGTACACGCCCGGCTCGCCAAACTCCACCGCCCCGCGCACGAGGAAGTCCATGGCCAGCATCGTCTTCCCGCATCCCGCGCTCCCGCAAACGAGCGTCGGGCGCCCGGCAGGCAGCCCGCCGCCAGTGATTTCATCCAGGC
>JBBQGR010000144.1:0-6492 GCA_038323185.1 Phycisphaerales bacterium
ATCCCCTTCGCCGGGCTGCGCGACAACATCGACCGCAACTTCCGGCATGTGGCCGACGCCAAGAATCTGCCCTTCAACGTGCGGTTTTCCGAGGAATTGCCGCAGTTCATGGACAGCGACCCCAAGCGCCTCCAGCAGATCCTTAAAAATCTGCTCTCAAACGCCGTCAAGTTTACCGCACAAGGCCATGTGGAGGTGCGGGTCGCTCTCGCCACGCGGGGTTGGAGTTCCGACCACCCGGTGCTCAGCAAAGCCCAGCAGGTCGTGGCCTTTGCCGTCGAGGATACCGGCATCGGCATCGCGCCTGAAAAACAGCGCCTCATCTTCGAGGCCTTCCAGCAGGCAGACGCCGGCACCTCGCGCAAGTACGGTGGCACCGGTCTGGGCTTAGCCATCAGCCGCGAACTGGCCGTGCTGCTCGGCGGCGAGATCAAGCTCGCCAGCGTCCACGGCCAGGGCAGCACGTTCACCCTCTTCTTGCCGATCCACTACTCTGGCCCCGACAATGTGCGGAGCATGCCCGCCAGCGGCGCCTCACTGTCGGCCATCTCCCGCGATATCCACGTCCTGCCATTGACGCGCGAAGAGCATGTCGAAGACGACCGCGAGAGCATCGAGCAGGCGGACTCCGTGGTGCTGATTATTGAAGACGATCCGCATTACGCGCGGATTCTCCTCGGCTTGGCCCGCGACAAGGGCTTCAAGGGCATCGTCGCCAACAAGGGCGTGATAGGCCTCTCGCTCGCCCGCCAATATCAACCCGCGGCCATTTCGCTCGATATTTTCCTGCCCGACATGCTCGGCTGGACGGTGCTCAATCAGCTCAAGCTCGACCCGGCGCTGCGCCACATCCCGGTGCAGATTGTCACGCTGGAGGAAGATCGCCAGCACGGCCTGGCGCACGGCGCGTTCTCGTATCTCATCAAGGAGCCCACCACCGAAGGGCTGGAGGCGGCCTTTGACCGCATCAAGACCTTCACCATCCCGCGAACTAAGCGGCTGCTCATCGTCGAAGACAACGAGATCGAGCGAATGTCCATCATCGAGTTGCTCGGCTATCGCGACATCGAGATACACTCGGTGGCTACCGGCGCCGAAGCGCTCGAAGCGCTGCTCGACCGGACCTTCGACTGCGTGGTGCTCGACTTGCGTCTCCCGGACATGACGGGCTTCGAGCTTCTGGAAAGAATGCACATCGAACCCCAGCTTCAAAACGTGCCCGTCGTCGTCTTCACCGGCAAAGACCTGAGCCCCGCCGAGCAGTCGCAGCTAAAGACGATGGCCAAGAGCATCGTCCTCAAAGATGTCCAATCTCCCGAGCGGCTGCTCGACGAAACCGCGCTCTTCCTCCACCGCGTCGTCACCAACTTGCCCGCAGAAAAGCAGGCCATGCTCGATGGGCTCCACAGCTCCAAGAAAGTCCTGCGCGGCCGCAAAGTGCTGGTGGTCGATGACGACGCCCGCAACATCTTCGCCCTCACCTCGCTGCTGGAGAATCAGGAGATGGAAGTGATGAGCACCACCAACGGCCGCAGCGCAATCGAGCTCATCCAGAACACCCCCGGCATCAGCCTCGTGCTTATGGATATCATGATGCCCGACATGGACGGCTACGAGACGATGCGCAGAATCCGCAATGTCCCCGAGTTTCGCACCCTCCCCATCCTCGCCCTCACCGCCAAGGCGATGAAAGGCGATCGTGAGAAATGCCTCGACGCCGGCGCGAGCGACTACATCGCCAAACCGGTGAACACCGACCAACTCCTCTCGCTCATGCGTGTGTGGCTCTTCCGATGAACATGAACACGCAAACGAACCCCACCACAGCGCCTCCCACAGCGCTCACCACCGTCCTGCTCGCTGACGCAGCCCCCGCCATTGACGGGGGGTCTATCAACATCCTGATCGTCGACGATGAGCCGAGAAACCTCTCCGTGCTCGAAACGGTGCTTGACGATCCCAGCTATCGGCTTGTCCGCGCGGAGTCCGCCGAGCAGGCCTTACTCGCGCTCATCGTCGAGGAATTTGCCCTCCTCATCCTGGACATCCGGATGCCCGGCATGACCGGCTTCGAGCTCGCCCAGATGATCAAGGACCGCAAAAGAACCGCACGCATCCCGATTATCTTCCTCACGGCCTACTACAACGAAGACCAGCACGTGCTCGAAGGCTACGGGGCCGGCGCTGTAGACTACCTCCACAAGCCGGTGAACCCGCCGATCCTCCGCTGCAAAGTCGCCGTCTTCGCCGAGTTGTACCGGAAGAGTCGCCAGTTTCAGAAGATGAACGGCACCCTGCTTGCCGAAGTGACGCAGCGCCGCCACGCCGAGCATCAACTGCGCGAACTAAACGCGAGCCTTGAACAGCGCGTGACGGAGCGCACCAGGGTGCTCCGCGAGAGCGAGGCACGCTTGCAGGCGCTGGTGACGGCGAGCTGCGATGTGGTCTACCGCATGAGCGCCGACTGGGGCCTTGCGCAACCCTTCGACGGCCGGAACTTCATCCCCAGCGCCAAAGCCCCATCTCGTGACTGGCTTACAAAGCACATCCACCCCGATGACCGGTCGAAGGTGGTGGCGGCCATCGGGCGGGCGATCGGCAGCAAAGGCGTCTTCGAGCTCGAACACCGGGTTCTGCGGGTGGATGGGACGTGGGGCTGGACGCTGTCTCGGGCTGTCCCGCTGCTTGACGCCGCGGGTGAAATCATCGAATGGTTCGGCGCTGCGAGTGATGTGACCGACCGCAAGCAGGCGGAGGGAGCGTTGCGGGCCAGCGAGGACCGGTTTCGCGCGGCCCTTAACGCGGTGAGCGATATCGTCTGGACCAAAAATGCCGAGGGAAAGATGGAGGGCGAGCAGCCCGTCTGGGGCGCGTTCACCGGTCAACGCCAAGAGGAATATCAAGGCTTTGGCTGGTCCAACGCCATGCATCCCGAGGACGCGCAGCCGACTATCGACGCCTGGAATCTTGCGGTCGCCCAAGAGCAGCCCTTTCAGTTTGAACACCGCGTGCGCCGGCATGATGGCCAGTGGCGAGTGTGTTCCACTCGGGCCGTGCGAGTGCTGGATGCCGAGGGAAGAACCCGCGAATGGGTCGGCGTCCACACCGACATCACCGAGCGCAAGCAATCTCAAACGAGTTTGATCGAAAGCGAAACGCGGACACGCCTGGCGACCGAGGCGACGGCGGTGGGCATCTGGGAATGGAACGTCCTCACCAGCGCGGTCCGCTGGGATGCGCAGATGTTCCGCCTCTACGGCATCGCCCCCACGCCGGATGGCTTTGTCCAATATAGCGACTGGTCCACCGCTCTGCTCCCCGAGGATCTGCTGGAAAACGAGCGGATCGTGCACGATTCCGTGCGCACCGGCAGGCAGAGCCGCTACGAGTTCCGCATCCGGCGGCGCGATGATGGCCAGGTCCGCGATATCGAAGCGGTTCAAACGGTGCGCACGAACAAGCAGGGGCAAACCGAATGGATGGTGGGGACGAATCTGGATATCACCGAGCGCAAGGCCGCCCAGCAGGAGCTCACCCGCCACCGCGAAAATCTTCAGCAGGCCGTCGAAGAGCGCACCGCCGAGCTGGCCGCCTCGACCGTTGCCCTCCACACCGCCAAGCGTCTAGCCTCGCTGGGCACGCTGGCCGCGGGTCTGGGCCACGACATCGCCAACCTTACGCTGCCCATCCGCTTGCGGTTGAAGACGCTCGAAGCCTCATGCACAAAAGAAGACGCTCGCAAGGACTTCGCCGCCATCAGCAAGTCGCTGGAACACTTGAGCAATCTTTCGGCCGGGATGCGGCTCATGGCGATGGACCCCGAGCGTGAGCAAGCGTCCACCCTCGCCACCGACCTGGAGGCGTGGTGTGCTGAAACCTCGCCGGTCTTGCGCGCGGCGCTGCCGCTCCATATCTGCTTCGAGTGCCGGGCTCCGCGCGGCCTGGGCGCGAATATCTCTCAGCATCGGCTGACGCAGGCTGTCTTTAACCTCGTACAGAACGCTGGCGAGGCGATGGTCGCCGGGCCCGCTGGCACCGTTCGCGTGATTGCCGAGGCCGCGACCAGCGCTGCGGGGGCACCGATGGTCAGGGTCCTGGTGTCTGATGACGGCCCGGGAATGCCCGCCGAGGTTGCGGCCCACTGCTTCGAGCCCTATTTCTCGACCAAAGGCCGGGCAATTGCCACCGGCATGGGACTGGGAATGGTCAGGGGCATCGTGGAATCTGCGGGCGGCACCGCGATGGTGCGCTCCGCACCAAGCGAGGGCACGACCTTCACGCTGACCTTCCCCGCTGCCGTGTCTGTGCAATCAGCAAACTCGGTGGGGGGCGCGGGGGCGCCGCGCACCGCCGCGGTCACCATCAAGAGCCAGCGCGAGGCCTCTCTGGCCATTATGTTCCTGGGTCAGTTGGCGTTCAAGACGCACCGTCATCTAAACTCAACCGTCCCAGATGCCTCGCTGTGGGTGGTCGAAAATCTCGACCTCTCGCTGGCCCGGGCGTACCTAGATCAGCACCCTCTGGGCCAGATCGTGGTGCTGGATGGGAGACTCGGTGGCGGGCTCGGTGGCGGGCTCGGTGGGGGGCTCGATGGCGAGATGGACTCCGTCCGTCTAGACGGTGGCTCGCCGGGAGCGCGAAGCGGCGCGGCTTTCTATGATGGCAGCGAACGGATAACCGTGCTAAACTCATCGCCAAGCCCCGGCGACCTTCGAGACGCCATCACTCGCGCCAGCAATGCAATCGTGGTGACAACACCAGCGCATTAGCCCATGATCGAAGCACCCCCCATCCCCGGTCTCTTCATGGTGGACGACAACGTCCTCGCCGCGCAGGCGATGGAGCGATACATCACCGGGTCGGACCTTTTCCGCTGGCTTGGGTGGTGCCCCAATCCCGCCGCGGCGGTCCCGATGATCGACCAGTTGCGACCGGACGTGGTTCTTCTGGACGTCGAGATCCCTGGCGCCGACTGCTTCGCTGCCCTGCGCGCGTTGGTATCCCATTGCCCGTCCGCGCGGGCCGAGTGCGTCCTGCGCCCCATGGCCTCGTCGGTGTACATGCGCGTGGGCACCAGCCCGGCCTGCACCCCGCCGAGCGCACGGACCGTGAGCCTATGCGGGGTGCAGCGTGCAGCGCCGTCCCCCCACGCTGCCGACCGTCTCACGCACCTGATCGCCTGCTCGCGGGAGCTTTGGTCGGCGTGCCGCACTTGCTCGCGGCTTCGCCGCACGAGCTCGCGGCCTCGCCGCATTCTCTCGCGGACACCGGCCACTCCGGCACCCGCACACAAGGGACGATCACACCATCGGCTCAAACGCCCGCCCGCTTTACCCGCGCGCCCATCCTTTGCATACGAATGTTCGCCCTCGCACCACGCCCGTCCGTCCGCCGTCGGCGGACGAACACCCCAGCACCACGGATGCCCGTGCATGGAGTGTGGATGCTCCATACTTTCGTGCCCCGACGAGCCGCCACCACGCCGCAAAGGGCCGAACCCACACTCTAGCGGGCCGAAACCACGCTTCAACAGGTCACGCCCGCGGACTCTCCCATCATCGCTTCGCTGAGGAACCTCGCCGCGCTGTTCTTGCTGACCGCGACGACCAAGCCGACCTTCCGCGCTGAGTATGCGAAGGCCGCTGGGGGGAAAACCGCCGTCTACATGGCTCGCCCGCCACGGCGGATCTGCGACTGGATCAACACACGCGGCGAGAAGGGGCCGTGGTCGGAGATTGCGACGGCGACGGTGGCGGCGTAGGCAATGAGCCTGCATCGGCGGGATTGCTATGGCTTCGCGATCTTCGCCGTGGCGTGCTGCCAAGTCTCGATGTAGAACAGGGACACCGTGCTCGCCGCATGGATCGCCAGCCGGGCGATTCTGGCATCCGCTGGGACGGGGTTCTTGCCCTTACCATGGGCGTCGCCCGCGTGAGTTCGTAGCGAGCCGATTCCGCTGATCACATTGAACAGGCCGGAGAGAATCGTGCGAATGTCTTGCTCCCATTCCTTGGGCAGGTCGTCGCGCCCCGGCGACAGATTGAGGTGCTTGGCGACTTCTACGACCAAGCCCTTGATGTCCTTGTTTGTGGGGTAGGGCTTGCCCATCTCGTCCAGAATGCACTTGCAGACGCTTTCGACCGTCGAACAGGCGGCCGTGATCGCATCGGCTGGATCGGAGTCGGCCGCCTCGAGCGCCCGCTCGAAGTCGTTATGCACGGAGTCAAGATCAAGGGCCTTGGCCTTTTCCTTCAGCGCCGCCGCTGCAACCGTGTTGGTTGCGAGAGCGACGACCTTGAACACTTGGCCAATCTTGCGCAGTTCAAAGCCGTCGAAGCGCAGACGCTTGTTCAAATAGTCCACTACGGCGGTCAGTTTCGGCTCGTCGTCGAGATAGTCGCGCGGATCGGCACACGCCTCGATCACCCGGATCATCGTCGCCCGGCCATCGGGCCGCTTGTTCTCGTGCTCCAACACACCTAATACGGTGGG
>JBBQGR010000145.1:0-6492 GCA_038323185.1 Phycisphaerales bacterium
GCCGCATCGACCCGTTCTTCATCTCCCAGATCGAGGAGCTGGTGAAGTTCGAGGACGTGCTGTGCAACTACAACAAGCTCGAGGCCGTTCCCGCCGAGGTGCTGTTTCGCGCCAAGCAGCATGGGTACAGCGATGCGCAGCTTGCCAACCTCTACTTTGGCGAGCTGAAGGCCGAGACGATCCTGAAAGTGCGCGAGCATCGCAAGGGGCTGGGCATCCAGCCGGTCTACAAGCTGGTGGACACGTGCGCCGCTGAGTTTGAGGCGATCACACCGTACTACTACTCGACGTACGAGCGCGGCACGACCCACGTGACGCCGGGTGCGGGCCATGCGGCGGCGGCGAGCGGCAGCGCGGCGCTGTTCACGGGCGAGGATGAGATCCGGCTGACGGATCGGCAGAAGGTCGTGATCCTGGGCGGGGGTCCCAATCGCATTGGGCAGGGGATCGAGTTTGATTACTGCTGTTGCCACGCCGCATACGCGGCGAGGGACATGGGCTTTGAGTCGGTCATGATCAACTCGAATCCCGAGACGGTCTCGACGGACTATGACACCAGCGACCTGCTCTTCTTTGAGCCCCTGACGCTCGAGGACACGCTGAATGTGATCGAGCGACTGAATGGAACAGGGCTGACGGCGCTCGGGGCGCCAGCTTCGGCGAAGGCCGGGCTTGTGAAGGGGACGATCGTGCAGTTTGGTGGCCAGACGCCGCTGAACCTGGCACACGGGCTGGTCTCGGCGGGAGTGCCCATCATCGGCACGTCGCTGGACTCGATCGACCTTGCCGAGGATCGCAACCGGTTTGATGCGCTGCTTGAGAAGCTCAAGCTCTCGCGGCCGCCGTCGGGGATTGCTCGATCGATCCCGCAGGCAGTCAATGTGGCGCGCGAGCTTGGATATCCCGTGCTGCTGCGGCCGAGCTACGTGCTTGGTGGGCGCGGCATGGAGATCTGTCCTGATGAGCGTGCGCTGCTGTCGTTCATCACGACCGCGCTGGAGTCCAGCGGCATGGACGAGGCTCCGGTGCTGATTGACAAGTTCCTCGCTGGCGCGACGGAGGTTGATGTGGATGTGGTGGGGGACTTTGATCCGACCCTGCCGGTGGATCACGCGATCAACCGCGGGCGCCACGCGCTGGTGGCGGGCGTGATGGAGCAGATCGAGCATGCGGGCGTGCACTCGGGCGATTCGGCGTGCTCGCTGCCGCCGGCCTCGCTGGCGCCGGAGCTGATTGGGCGCATCGAGAACCTTGGACGCGAGATTGCGCGCGAGCTGCGTGTGTGTGGGCTCATGAACATCCAGCTGGCGATCAAGGACGATCAGATCTTTGTTCTTGAGGTGAACCCGCGAGCGAGCCGAACGGTGCCGTTTGTGAGCAAGGCGACGCACGTTCCGTGGCCTGCGCTGGCCGCGAAGTGCATGATGGGCGCGACGCTCGCGGGGCTTGGGGCTCGAGCGGTCAAGCTGCGCGGGATGTACGCCATCAAGGAGTCGGTCTTCCCCTTCAGCAAGTTCCCGGGCGTGGACTTTGTGCTCGGGCCCGAGATGCGGAGCACGGGCGAGGTCATGGACATCGACACGAGCCTGCCGATTGCCTTTGCCAAGAGCCAGCTTGCGAGCGGCGTGAAGCTGCCCACGGACCCCGCCAAGGGCGGCGTCTTTGTCAGCGTGCGCGAGGAGGATCGCCAGCCGATTGTCGAGGCTGTTCGGATGCTCCTGCAGATGGGCTGGCGCGTGTACGCGACCGACGGGACCGCGGCACACATGAAGTCCCAGGGGCTTGAGCCCGAGATCCTGCAGAAGATCGCAACGGGTGCGAGGCCCAACGTGCTGGACCTGATGCACAACGGGCAGATCGGGCTCATCATCAACACGCCGACGCGCACGGGCTGGCAGACGGACGAAGGACGCATCCGCTCGACGGCGGTTCGGCTGAACATCCCGATGTTCTCGACCACGACCGCGGCGGTCGCGGCCGTGCACGCGATCAAGGCACTGCGCGAGCGCGACTGGGGCGTCGCGGCGCTGCAGGACTACAAGGCGCTGCTCGCGAGCCAGACTCGCGCGGACGGGACGCTGATCGAGCCGGTGATCGGAGCATCGGAGCCGGCGCGGGTGTGATGGGGCAGCCGGGGAGGAAGTGGTCGAGGGGGCAAGAAGTTGAGTGGTCAAGTGCCTTCGGTACGTCGAAATACGCTCTGATTGCGCGGCTCGTGGCTTTTTCACTGGACCACTTCGCCAATTCGCCACTTGGCCACTCGACCACTTCTCCCGCTACTGACCCATGGCGCGCAAGAGCACCGTTGCATATGAGCCGCGGGGGAGCGCGAAGGCGACCTCGCGCTTGGAGCGGTTTGGGGACGTTGGGCTGGCGAGCTCGTCGCGATGAACGGGTCCGAAGTCAACGTCGTGCGCGGCGGCGAAGAGGGGGCGGATGGCGCTGCGGAACGCGGGCCTGCGGACGTGCGGGATCGTGAGCTGATCCATCTGCACTCCTTCTGATGTGAGGGCCGCGTGCATCGCAGCTGCCCATGACGGCGCGGGCTCGACGCCTCGTGCTGGCATCGGCATCGTGGACTCGCGCAGGTTTGCCTCGACGGTGCTTCCGGGAGCAAAGACCATGAGGCCGAAGTCGTCCTGTGCTTCGAAGGCATTGTCACCGGCGATGTGGCGTGTGAGGTTTCGTGCCGCGGCGTTCCAGAGGTAGGACTGGTACGCCTCGACGCAGAGAGACTGCGTCGCATGAGGGAGTGCGGCGAAGGCTTCGACGAAGGAGCCGCCGCTGGCCAGGATCTGGATGGCGTGGCGCTCGACGCCGCCGGTGAGGGTGGCGAGGGCCTCTTTCCATTGTCCCCACGTGTTGGCGAGGATGCGGGTGGTGTCGCGGCGCGAGCCGGAGTCCTTTCGCGCTGGCGTGGCAATGAGGAGCCGCAGTGCGCTCTCGAAATCGCCGTCGATCAGGCTCTTTGCGGCGAAGCCAGCGCCGTGGCGAGCGGAGCCGAAGCGTTGGTCGCCGAAGTAGTTGGTGAAGAGGAGTGATGGTTCGCGATCGGTGGAGGGATCGCGCAAGCAGCGGGCGTGGGCGATCATGTCGTCGGCCTGACGCGGCGAGAGGTCGCGCACGACGATCTCGAACGCGTTGGCCTCGATGATGGAGGCGTTGACGTGGCTTGTCGCGAAGCCGATGAACACGGCGGACCAGGCGTCGCCGGAGCCATCGTCAATGTCTCTCGCGAGAGAGGCGGCGGTCGGTTGATTCGCGGTCACGGACGAGGGAGGCGCGATGGAGACATGCTGGCGCGTGCGGGCGTGCTTGTCCTTCAGGCCCGCGTACTCGAGGCGAGATGGTTCGACGCCAAGTGCGCGCGCGAGCTTGACGCACGCCTCGGGCGTTGTGAGAGACTGCTTGATGAGGCGAAAGACCGCGTGCTCGCGGCCGGGTGTGGGCTCGGGGGCCAGCGACGCGAGCCACGCGCTGCTGACGCGTTCATCCACGCGGAAGTCGCCGGGGAGTTTGCGGATCGTCACGCGGGGAGCGTACCGCGGCGGGGACGAGGGGGCGGGGCGGCCTTGCTTCTGGCACCGGGGGCTCCCCCCACCCGGGGAAGCCTGGTGTTGTGTAGAATGAGAGATAGGTCCATCAAACTAAAAGGAGACTCGCATGAATTTGCTCCGGATCCGCAAGCTGGGTGCCATCGGCCTCGCCGCCGCCGTCTTTGCGTCCGCTGGTCTGGCCTCTTCTGTTCTCGCCGCGCCGCCGAGCGATGAACAGGTTGCCAAAGCGATCGAGCGGTTTAAGGCCGAGGGCAAGAAGGTGATGGATGGGAAGCCGGACCCGAAGATGGCAGAGTTCATGGAGGGCATTTCCATCCCGGAGCTGAGCGTCTCCCAGCTTGAGCAGATGTCCAGCGCCAACATGTTCGCGATGGTCAGCCCCGAGACCCGAGCCGCGATTCGCGAGCGGCTTACGAGGGTTGCGGCGGAGTCCACGGTCGATGGCGCGGCGGCCGCGGCCCTCGTCGCTGGCACCGTCGCGAATCCCGGGCGGCAGGCGTCGCCCGAGGCCCGCGAGAAGTTCATGGCCGATCGTGCCGCCGCGATTCGGACCGCCGCCGACCACCCCGCGCTGGGCGATGCCATCAAGGCCGGTCGGGCAACGCCCGTCTTCCGGGACGTGGTGATGGTCGGTGAGGCGCTCGAAGGCCGCGAGGCGATCATGCAGCGCATGGTTCCGATGGTGACGCCGGCGTGGCCGGTCGCGAACGTGCGTGAGCTGCTGCCGTTTGCCGATGCGATGCTGGGTGCCGATGCGCCCTCGATGCCGGCCGAGCAGCGTGAGACGCTGCGGACCACGGTCGCAACTCTGGCGAAGCAGGCGAGCACGATGGAGACCTTCTCCGAGCGCGAGCGGGGCTATTACGCCGGGCAGGTCGAGCTCTACAACGGGGCCGCGATGCGGGGCATGCTCGTTGGGCACGCTGCGCCTGCCGTCAATGTGCTCTGGAGCCATGGCACCGAGTCGCCGATCACTGGCTTTGACTCGTTCAAGGGCAAGGTCGTGGTCGTGGACTTCTGGGCGACGTGGTGCGGACCGTGCATCGCGGCCTTCCCGCACATGCGTGAGATGCAGGCTCGCTACCAGGGCAAGGACGTCGTGCTGCTTGGCGTCACGAGCCTGCAGGGCTTCGTGATTGATCACAAGGCCGCGGACCCGAAGGCGCGCAAGAAGGACGCTTCGACGCCCGAGGCCGAGCTTGCGATGATGACGCCGTGGATCAAGGAGATGGAGGTCACCTGGCCGATCGTGGTGACGAAGCAGAACTGCTTCAACCCCGACTTTGCGGTCGGCGGCATCCCTCACATGGCGCTGATTGATCCCGACGGGAAGGTCTATCTCAACAACCTGTCGCCATGGGACAAGGACCTTGAGGACAAGATCGACGCGCTGCTGGCGAAGTTCAACCGCCCGGTTCCGGCCAAGAGCGAGAAGAAGGAAGAGGGTCAGGGCGGGTGAGGCCCGGGATTCTGTGACGGACGGCTTGCCCGCCTGATCGGAATCTGAGCGAATGCAATCAAGCACTAACGAGCGAGGCGGGCCGTGTGGCCCGCCTCGCGTCTTTTGGTGTTGGAGATTTGATGGCTGTGGCCGGGGCGATGTGGTGCTCAGCTTCTTTTACTGAGCCCGCAGGCGCTTCTCGACCTCTTTGAATTCTTCGATCTTGCTGGGGTCTGGAGCCGGGAACGAGAGATCGAGATCGTCGAGCGCGTCGACGATCGCGGAGGAGACCGCGACGCGTGTGAACCACTTCTTGTCGGCGGGCATGACGTACCAGGGCGCCCAGGGAGTGCTGGTCTGGCGGATCATCTCCTGGTAGGCGTCCATGTAGGCGTCCCAGTGCTCGCGCTCGTGCACGTCCGTGCGCGAGAACTTCCAGTTCTTGGTGGGATTTTCGAGGCGACTGAGGAGGCGGTCGCGCTGCTCGTCCTTGCTGACGTTCAGGAAGAACTTGCGGATGATGACGCCGTTGCGCGTGAGATAGCGCTCGATGTTGCGAATGTCCTCGTAGCGCTCGTTCCAGATTTGCTTGGTCACGAGGCTGGGGTCGAGCCTCTGGGTCTTGAGCAGTTCCTGATGGACCTTGACGACGAGGACTTCTTCGTAGTAGGAGCGGTTGAAGATGCCAATGCGGCCGCGCTCGGGGAGGCGCCGCATGCAGCGCCACATGAAGTCGTGGTCGAGGTCCTCCCTGCTTGGTGCCTTGAAGGAATAGATCTGGCAGCCTTGCGGGTTGATGCCCGACATGACGTGCTTGATCGTGCCGTCCTTGCCCGCGGCGTCCATCGCCTGGAAGATCAGCAGCAGTGCCCAGCGGTCCTGCGCGTAGAGCTTCTCCTGCGTCTCGGCGAGCCACGCCACTCCCTGCTCGAGGAGCGCAGCACCCTCTTCTTTGCCATTAACTCCGGCCGTGAAGCGCGGGTCATGGTCGGCGAGCTTGAAGCCCTTGCCGTCGTTGACGCGGAAGGGTTTGAGGAAGCGTTCGACGTCGTGGTGCATTAGTGCTGCTCGCTTTCATTAGTCCGCGAGCGGGATCAGGCGGATGTTCTTGAAGTGGATCTCGGCGCCCTCGCTCTGGAGCGCGATGTGGCCGGCGATCTCTTCGACGCCGGTTGCGCGGTTGACTTCTTCGCCATTGACCTTGAGCGCCACGAGGCCCTTGTCCACGATGATTTCGTACTCGTTCCACTCGCCCAGCGGCCGCTCGGCGTGGTGGGTCTTCTTGGTATTGCGGCCCGTGGTGCGGAGGGGGTCGGTGGTCATCGTGAACTCTTCGATGTTCCAGAAGTCGCCAGCGCTGCCCGATTGGAGCTGGGCTTCGACGCTCTTTGGCCAGACCTTATCCTCACCGAGCTGGCGCAGGAGCACGCCGGAGTTGCCGGGATCCTTGTCCTCTGGGAAGCGCCACTGGAGCTTCAAGATGAAGTTCTTGTG